>JBGQCE010000316.1:0-5021 GCA_041495185.1 Bradyrhizobium sp. | reverse complement strand
CCATCAGCCGCTCGACGCGCACCAGGGCGTCGGCCCCGCGCTTGGTGAGCACCGACGGGCGGCCCGATGCCACCTCGGAGGTGCCGTCCTTCTTGCCGTCTTTCTTGCCTTCGGCCACCTGTTGACGCCCGGTCGCCTGCGGGCCGAGGCCGGCGATGGGCTTGAGCTCGATCCCCTGGTGGGCAAAGGCCATGATGTCGTGCCACGTTTGCGCCGGCAGCGAGCCGCCGGTCATCTGGTTCATGGTGGTGTAGTCGTCGTTGCCGAACCAGACGCCGCAAACGAAATTGCCGGTGAAGCCGACGAACCAGGCGTCGCGGTACGCGTTGGTGGTGCCGGTCTTGCCGGCGGTCGGAATGCCGTCGAGCGCCGCGCGGCGCGCGGTGCCTTCGCTGACAACGTGGCTCATCATGCCCGCCATGTCGGAGGCGACCGATGCTGGAATGGCCTGCAGCGGTTTCTTGCCGTCGCGGTCGAAGCGCCACACCAGATCGCCGGCGCCGGTGCGAACTTCCAGCACCGCATGCGGCGTGACCGATTTGCCCTTGTTGGGGAATGTTGCATAGGCCACGGCATGTTCAAGCACCGTGACTTCGTCGGCGCCGATCGGCAGCGACGGCGTATCCGGCAGCGGCGCCTTGATGCCGAAGCGGCGCGCAACTTCCACGATCTTGGCGCGGCCGGCCTTCGGTCCGCCCTTGCCGCCGATCGCAATCGACAGCTTCACCGGGATGACGTTGATCGAGCGGGTGATCGCCTGCGTCAGCGTCACCGCGCCGGAGTAGGAGTGGCCGTAATTCTGCGGACACCAGTTGCCGATACAGACCGGACCGTCGACCACGATCGAGGTCGGCTTGAAGCCGTTCATCAGCGCGGTTGAATAGACATAGGGCTTGAACGACGAACCGGGCTGCCGGTAAGCGTCCACGGCGCGGTTGAACTGGCTGGCGCCGTAATCGCGTCCGCCGACCATCGCGCGCACACCGCCATCGAGATCGGCGACGACGGTAGCGGCCTGGGTCGCGTGGTAGTCGCGGCCGAACTGGCGCAGCTGGTTTTCGATGGCATCTTCTGCGGCGCGCTGCACGTTCATATCGATCGCGCTGCGGACCACGAACACGCGCTCGGTGTAGGACTTCGGAAACGTATCGACCAGCCTGCGCATCTCGTCGAACGCCCAGTCGAGATAATAGTTCGGTGAATTTTCGTCGCGGCGGTCGACCGCGGTGGCCGGGTTGCGCCGTGCGCCGAACACCTGACCTTCAGTCATGAAGCCGGCGTCGACCAGGTTGTCCAGCACCACGTTGGCGCGGGCGCGGGCGGCGGGCAGGTTGATATGCGGCGCGTATTTGGTGGGGGCCTTGAACAGCCCGGCCAGCATCGCGGCTTCCGCGAGATTGACGTCGCGCGCCGACTTGTTGAAATAGAAATGCGCGGCGCCGTCGACGCCGAAGGTGCCGCCGCCCATATAGGCGCGGTCGAGATAGAGTTTCAGAATTTCATTCTTGGTAAGCCGCGTCTCCAGCCACACCGCGAGAAACGCTTCCTTGACCTTGCGCTCGATGGTGCGCTCGTTGTTGAGGAACAGGTTCTTCGCCAACTGCTGGGTGATCGAGGAGCCGCCCTGTCGCACGCCGCCGGCCTGCGCGTTGGTCAACAGCGCGCGAAACGTGCCGGCAACGTCGATACCGAAATGGTCGTAGAAGCGGCGGTCCTCGGTGGCCAGCGTCGCCTTGATCAGGTTGTCCGGAAAATCCTCAAGCGGGATCGAATCATTGTGCTTGATGCCGCGGCTGCCGATCGGATTGCCGTAGCGATCGAGAAACGTCACCGCGAGATCGGATTTCTTCAGCCAGTCGTCGTCGGCGGTTTCGCGAAATGCCGGCACCGCCAGCGCCAGCATCAGGATCAGGCCGCCGAGACCGATGGTGGCGGCCTCCGACAACGGTTCGATGAAGACCCAGCGTTTCCAGCGTCCGACATAGAAGCGGTCCATGAACGTCGAGAACCGTTCATAGAGCTCACGCGCGCCCTTGCCGGAAGAGAACAGCGTCGAGTCGATGCGCGCATCGAAATCCAGCAGCCAGTGCCGGATTTTCTTCTTCCATTGCGGTGGTACGATCTGGCGCACCGGGACCCTTGGTCAGTTCGAAAGCGCTCAGGCACCCGGCCGGGCACCGTCGAGACGTCTTGCGGGAATGTTGCGGCAAACCCAAGGCGCTTTTGCGTCGTGGGGGCTCGCTCCCTATCTAACCGAGCGGGGGCCATAAACCAATGGTCGGGCTCACGATCTTGATCGGCGGGGCTAACGCTGCCCACAGGGCTTTTGCCGGCTTGCAAACCACCGGCTTGCACCATTGGCGTCGCAGCCCCTAGAAGGGCTTCAAAGCCCACGCCGCCCGCAGAACGCAGGACTCATGACCGCAGCTTTCAAGCCACCCTCCAATCAAGAGGGATTCTTTTGGAAAACCAAGACGTTGGAGGAAATGTCCAACGCAGAATGGGAAAGCCTGTGCGACGGCTGCGCGCGCTGCTGCCTCGAAAAGCTTGAGGACGAGGATACCGGCAAGATCTATTTCACCCATGTTTCCTGCAAGCTTCTGGATGCCGGGCTATGTGCTTGCAAGGATTATACGAACCGGTCCGACCTGGTTCCGGACTGCGTCAGGCTCACGCCGGAAAACGTCCGCACCCTGAACTGGTTGCCGCCGAGTTGCGGCTACAAGCTCGTGGCCGAAGGCCGCGATCTCTATTGGTGGCACCCCCTGATATCCGGAGATCCTAACACGGTGCATGAAGCTGGCGTCTCCGTGCGCGGGCGGGTGCAGGGGACGGAGAGCGAGATCGCGGACGCCGATCTCGAGGATCACATCGTGCAATGGCCGGAGCTGTTGCCGAAGCGGGCGCGCCTCAAAAAGCGGCCGCAAACCTAGGAACCGCGGCACGGACCCGTCACGTGATCGCGATGGCAGCTCCGCGGGACGCTCCTATGCGCGTAACCCGCTGCCGCGGCTTGGATTTGCCCCTTACATTGCGTTCCATACAGCGATTCCGCGCGGCCTCCCGTCGCGCACCCGATAAACACACACGTCCGCATGAACAAGTTCGAACGGCAGCGCCGTCAACCGGCCGACCAACAGACGTTGCCCGAAGCGATCCCGGGCGATCTGTCGGAAATGCCGGCTGAGGTCATCGATATCAGCGATGCACCGCCGATCGCGCAGCGGGCGCCACTGACGCCGGGCGAAGTCCGCACCATCCTGATGAGCCTGATGCTGACGATGTTTCTGGCCGCGCTCGACCAGACCATCGTCGCCACCGCGCTGCCGACCATCGGCCGGCAATTCCAGGACGTCTCCAGCCTGTCCTGGGTTATCACGGCATATCTGCTGGCAGCGACCGCGGTGGCGCCGGTGTTCGGCACGCTCAGCGACATCTACGGCCGCCGCGCCATGATCATCGCAGCGCTCAGCCTGTTCATCGCGGGCTCGATCCTGTGCGCGCTGGCGCCGAACATGCCGGTATTGATCCTGGCGCGCGGCCTGCAGGGGCTCGGCGGCGGCGGCATCATGCCGATCGTGCAGACCGTGATTTCCGACGTGGTGACGCCGCGCGAACGCGGCCAGTATCAGGCCTATTTCAGCGGCGTCTGGGTCGTTGCGGGAATTGGCGGGCCCATCGTCGGTGGTGCATTCGCCGAACATCTGCACTGGTCGATGATCTTCTGGATCAACGTGCCGCTCGGGCTTGGATCGCTGGCGCTGCTGCTGCCGAAGATGGCCAAGATTCCGGTGTTTCACCGAAAGCGCAAGGTCGACTGGCTCGGTGGCGTGCTGCTGATGGGTTCCGCTGTTGTCTTCATGCTGGTGCTGACCTGGGGCGGCAACCGCTATCTCTGGCTGTCGCCGACGATCATGGCGATGGTCGGCGCGTCGGTTGCGCTCGCGCTGGCCTTCGTGTGGCATGCCGGAAATGCCGAAGAGCCTTTTTTGCCGCTGCCGCTGATGGGCGGAACGGTCGTGCCCTACGCGATGGCCGCCGGCGGCTGCGCGATGGGCGCAATGCTGGGACTGACGGTGCATCTGCCGCTCTATTACGAGGTGGTCTATCATCTCAGCGCCAGCGAGGCGGGGCTTGCGCTGATTCCATTGGCCGCCATTTCAACCGTCGGCGCTGCGATCGCCGGCCGGACCATGGCGCGCGCCAGGCACTACAAGCGGGTAGCAATAGTGGGAACGGCGGTTGCGGCGCTGGCGGGTTGCGCGCTGGCGCTCATCGCGCTGCCGCTGTGGGCACTGCTCGCGCTGCTGTCGGTTTTCGCGGTCGGCCTTGGCACGGCATTTCCGATCAGCGTGGTGTCGCTGCAGAATTCGGTGACGCGCTCGCAGGTCGGCACCATCACCGGCGCGATGAATTTCTTCCGCGCGCTGATGGCGTCCTTCACAGTGGCGGCGTTCAGCGCGATCCTTCTGATGGCGCTGGGCGCCGATATTTCGCTCGGCGGAGAACATCGGGGCCCTGTGAATTCGATTGCCGCCGCGGACATGATCGCGGCCTTCCGTTATGTGTTCGGCGCCGCCGCCGCATTGCTCGCCTGTTCGTCGCTGTGCATGATCCTGATGGAAGAAAAGCCGCTGGCCGGCCCGGCGACACCGGTGGAGATGGCGGAGTAGGGCGCGCGACCCCCTCGCGCGCTGCCGGCCCGCTGTCTCGGCTATCCCCGGGCCGCGATTTGATCTAACAGCGGCGCCAGCAGTCAGACATTCAAATCGGAAGGAGCCGGCCATGAGCAAACCCACCATCGAGCAGACCAGGATGGGCAGCGAAGGCATCGCCTTCTGCATCGCGCGGACCCTGATCGAACGCGATCCCTCGCTGAAGGCACCGATGCGCGCCAACCTGCGCAAGATGTGGGAGCTCCTGGAAGAGCGCGAAGACCACGGCGCCGCCGACATGGTCGACATCATGATCAGGGCGCTCAACGATCCCGCGTTCTTCAAGCCGTAGTTACCGGTTCAACT
>JBGQCE010000315.1:0-5024 GCA_041495185.1 Bradyrhizobium sp. | reverse complement strand
CTCCGGATCCGCGATATCGGTCTTCCAGACCACCTCGCCGGTCTTTGCGTTCAGGGCGATCAGTTTGGAGTCCAGCGTGGCGAGATAGACGAGGTCGCCGAGAACCTGGACGCCGCGATTGTTAGGACCGCAGCAGTACGTCGTTACGGGCCCCATCTTGTGATTATAGTGCCAGAGCTGTACGCCGGTTTTAGCATCAAGCGCATAAGCATGGCTGAACGACGTCGTCACAAACATGACTCCGTCGACGACAATGGGCGAAGTCTCCAACGATTCCTTGACGTCGGTCTGGAAGATCCACGCGACGTGCAGGTTCTTCACATTGTCGCGCCCGATTTGTCGGGCCGGATGAAAGCGCGTCTGGGCATAGTTGCCGTTGGTCAGCAGAAAATTAGTTGTGTTCTTGTCCGCTGCGTTGAGCTGCTGCTGCGTAACCGGAGAAACCTTCGCCTGGCCCGACACCGACTTGGCTTCCTGCTTGGTTTCCTGCTGCGCGATACTGGGTCCTGTGAGTAAGCCAGCAGCGCCGACCAATGCGGCGCAGACAATAGAAAATCTATTCATGTTTCCGCCCCAATTATTTGTTGTTGACTCCAACCGGTGCATTTGAAGGCACGCCGGTGCCCTTCAAATCTGACCTGATTGGGATGGTTTGACAAGGAGAAAACGGCAAGCGACGAGGTTTGCCGCTCCAAAATATCCTCCGTAGACCCGAAGATATTTCCAACTATTGTGAGGGAGCTCGATTGGCAGGAATGCCGGAATGATGCCATGTTGTTCCATGGAACACCCATCTCGTGGTTTGACCCGCGTGAGCCGTAGGTAAGTTCTCCTGACTTCCGACTATGGCACTTTTCGGACGTGTGGCCCCTTACGATGAATGTCGGTTTTCGGGGGTAAAGCGGAAGTGACACGGACATCGCTAGACCGACGCGATTGACCCGGACCGGACATTCGACCTTAAGCAGCCACGATCAATTCGGGCATCAGCAGTCCCCTTCCTTCGGCGCGTATTGTGCCAACCCCTGCATGACCTGCGCCGCGGTTGGGTGTCGGTCAGTTGTCTTTACTGGAGTGCCGATGCTGCAATTGCGAACGAAAACATACGCAAGTCCATCACTATTTCACATGCCTTTCTTCGCGCACTGATGTTACGATTTAAGCGCGCCAAAAACACAATAATGAAAACACAATGGAGGAGACGATGGTCGCTCTACATGTGAATGGGCAGGAGAAGAATTTCGACGGAGATCCATCGATGCCGGTGTTGTGGTATCTCCGGGACATCCTGGGCATGATCGGAACCAAGTTTGCATGTGGCGTCGCCGCTTGCGGCGCCTGTACAATTCATGTCGATGGCGAGGCGGTTCGCGCGTGCCAGACGCCGATGTCCGCCGTCAGCGGAAAATCGATCACGACGATTGAAGGTCTCGATCCAAAGGGCAATCACCCCCTGCAAATCGCGTGGCGCGATCTCAATGTGCCGCAATGCGGCTACTGTCAGACCGGCCAGATCATGCAGGCCGCCGCACTGCTAAAAGACAAACCGCATCCCACCGACGCTGATATCGACGAAGCGATGTACGGGAATATCTGCCGCTGTGGCACGTTCCAGCGCATCCGCGCCGCTATTCACCAAGCTGCGAAGGGAGCGTGACATGACAAATTCTTCAATCGAAAATGTTAGCCGCCGCGACCTTCTGAAGGGCGTTGGCGTGATGGGGGGCTTTATCCTCGCCGCCAGTTTGCCGCCGATGGGCAAGGCCAGGGCCGATGACGCGCCAAAATATGGCCGGGATGGCATGCCGCACGGATCGGTCAACGATCCTCGCGTGTTCGTTTCAATCGCCAATGATGGGACCGTGTCGATCGTCTGTCACCGCTCCGATATGGGGCAGGGCGTGCGCACCGGCATGCCGCTCATCGTGGCCGACGAAATGGAAGCCGATTGGGCGCGCGTGAAAATCGTTCAAGCCTTGGGCGATGAAGTCACCTACGGCAATCAGGACACCGACGGATCGCGTTCGACCCGCCATTTCATGCTGCCAATGCGCCAATGCGGCGCAGCGGCGCGCATGATGCTGGAGGGCACCGCCGCCAAACGTTGGAGCGTTGCGCTCACCGACGTCGAGGCGAAGAACCACGAGGTCGTAAATAAGAAGACCGGGGCGAAGCTCGGCTATGGCGAATTGAGCGCCGACGCCGCAGGGATGGCGGTTCCGGTTGTGAGTGCGTTGAAGCTCAAGGATCCCGCGCAGTTCCGCTATATCGGTAAGGAGGGGACCAAGATCGTCGACGGGTTCGACATCACGACGGGACGCGCCCGCTACGGGCAGGACGTGTTTTTTCCCGGCATGAAATTCGCCGTTGTGGCGCGCCCGCCCGTGCTGGGCGGAAAAGTAAAATCCTACAACGAACCCGCGGCGTTGGCCGTGGCCGGCGTCGAAAAGATCGTGCTCATTCCAAGCCCTAACATTCCCTCAGCGTTCTTGCCGCTTGGGGGCGTCGCCGTGATCGCGAGTAACACTTACGCCGCGATTAAGGGCCGAGAAGCGCTTAAGGTCGTTTGGGACGATGGTCCAAACGCCGTCTACGAGTCCAAAGCTTATCGGGCTGACCTGGAAGCGACGGCGCGCAAGCCTGGGCTCGTTGTTCGCAAGGCGGGGGATCTCGACGCTGCGATGGCCGGCGCCGCCAAGAAGGTTGAGGCGGAATACTACATCCCGCATCTCGCCCATGCGACGATGGAGCCGCCCGCGGCCACCGCCATCGTCAAGGACGGCGCGTGCGAAGTGTGGACGAGCGTGCAAAGTCCTCAGGCAGCGCATGATCTCTGTGCGAAGGCTCTTGGCCTCGCGCCAGAGAAGGTGAAGGTCAACGTGACGCTGCTCGGCGGCGGCTTTGGACGTAAATCGAAACCCGATTTCGCGGTCGAGGCGGCCATCGTGGCAAAGGAAATGAACGGGACCCCGGTCAAGGTGGTCTGGACGCGCGAGGACGATATTCGTCACGGCTTCTACCACACGGTCTCGTTGGAAAGACTCGTGGGCGGTCTGGACGCATCGGGCAAAACCGTAGCTTGGCTGCACAATTCCACCGCTCCGACGATCCTGTCGCTGTTCAAGCCTGATCCCAAACACGAAATGCCGCTTGAGTTGGGCATGGGTCTCGTCGACAACCCCTTCAGCGTCGACAATATACGCATCGAAAATGGCGAGGCACCGGCGCATACGCGCATCGGCTGGTACCGCTCCGTTTCTAACATCTCCCACGCCTTCGCGATCCAATCCTTCGCCGGCGAATTGGCGGCCGCCGCAGGCAGGGATCAGAAGGACTATTTGCTCGATCTCATCGGGCCGGCGCGCCTAGTCGAGGTGTCGAAAGCCGTCGAGAATTTCTGGGACTACGGCGAGAACGTGCAGGTCTATCCGATCGACGCCGGACGCCTGCGCAAGGTGGTCGAACTCGTGGCGGAAAAGTCGGGATGGGGACGCAAATTACCGCCACGTCACGGTCTCGGTATCGCCGTGCATCGCAGCTTTGTCACCTATGTTGCAGCCGTGGTCGAAGCCGCGGTGGACGAGAAGGGCAATCTGTCGATACCGCGCGTCGATGTTGCGGTCGACTGCGGCCATTACGTCAATCCCGACCGCATTCGCTCCCAGATCGAGGGCGCGGTCATCATGGGCATTGGCTTGGCAATGAAGACCCAGATTACCTTCAAGGACGGCAAGGTCATGCAATCGAACTTCGACGACTACGAAGTCACGCGCATGCCGGAAATGCCCGGGGTGACAAACGTGCACATAACGCCGGCGAACTACGCGTTGCCTCCTGGCGGAATCGGCGAGCCCGGCGTGCCGCCGATCGCGCCAGCGCTGACCAATGCGATTTATGCCGCGATCGGAAAGCGGATCAGAACATTGCCGATTGGACAGCAATTGACAGCCTAGCGCATTGTTGGGCGAAACGGGCGCCGGTTCCCGTCAAGAAAATGCGAGGAGATAAGGAGCCGGAGCCCGCGTTCACGTTCGAGTAATAAGACGAGCGGACCGCGCAAGCGGTCCGCTTTGTCGTCGCGGCTCTGGATAGGCGATCCACGCTCGAACTGCGGGCCGTAAGTCATTTCACGTTCAGTACTAGACTATCTAGCGCGGCCGCGCCGACGAGGTGATCGAATAGAGATGCTATTTGCTGCAGTGCATGAGTCTCCTCCTGGCACGAAACGGACATGCCGGTGCTGCCTCGCGATGTCCGCTGATCGGGGCAAAGCAGACGTCCCGCCGACGGGCTGACACTTCCGCTTATGACCCCACAAGAGACATTGGCACCGCATTTCAGGTCGTTGCGCTTACCGGCTTGACTTGCTGGTGGTGCAGGAGCACGGCCGGACCATCCCATTACCGGTCATTCTCCTAGACAGGCTGTCTCGCCTGGGGGATCATGTAGCGCTTGCGCGAACCGGGGCGTCGCCATGGATGTCGGAGGTTGGCTGCGGAGGCTTGGCCTCGAACAATATGAGGCGACATTCCGCGAGAATGAGATCAGCGAGAAGGTCCTGCCCAACCTGACGGCGGAGGACTTGAAGGACTTGGGCGTCGGCATGGTTGGGCACCGCCGCATGCTTCTCGACGCTATTGCGGCCCTGCGTGCTGGAGCGAGCGCACCAACGCCACTATCCGACGCTCCCCCGGCAACCGACGAAGCCGCCAATGACACCGCCGAGCGCCGCCAGGTCACCGTGATGTTCTCGGACCTTGTCGGTTCGACGGCGCTTTCCGCCCGTCTGGACCTAGAGGACCTGCGCGAAGTCATTTCGGCCTATCAGATGTGCGTCGCCGATACTGTGCGCCGCTTCGGGGGCTTCGTCGCCAGATACATGGGCGACGGCGTGCTGATTTATTTCGGTTATCCCGCAGCGCATGAGGATGACGCCGAGCGTGCAGTTCGGGCCGGCCTCGCGCTGGTCGATGTGGTTGCGACGCTCCCGGCTCCTGACCCCCTACAGGTGCGGGTTGGGGCTG
>JBGQCE010000314.1:0-5036 GCA_041495185.1 Bradyrhizobium sp. | reverse complement strand
CGCGCCGTTGCGTGAGCATCCGCCCGGCATCGCGCGAAGCGTCACGGTGTTGCCGGCGGCGCCAAATCCGCCTGCCATACAGCCACGGTCTCGTGCAACACGCAGCGAAAAATTGTTCGCGCTCGAACTTTCGCGAACAAAATATTTCCGTCGTGTTCGATCTTCGCCATCCGCGCGCACCCGCACCGCGCGCGATGCGATCAAACGTTTCATCGCGACAAGACTCACGTTTCCGATCAAAAATTCGCTCGCTCGGATGCCGATCGATCCATTTCGAACATCGTTCGCGCGCGCCAACGCCATGACGTTGCGTCACACCGGCTTCGACGACGAAATCGATGCTTCAACGACGAAACACCAGCACGACCATGTCGCGGCGGGTAACACATTGTTTCAATTCCAGTAACTGCCCAGGTGCGAATTGGTAGATCACGCGGGCCGCAGGGAGGCTATCCGGCATTTGGGATATTGGGTCAGGGCTTGGATGATATCCCAGCCCTGCTTTTTGGCGGTCGATATGAATGAGCGGATGACGGCGAATTCGACTGCCGAAGCCTCGCAGCGGAAACCGCCGGAGATTTTCTGCTTGACCTTCATCATGCGGCCGTCGCGTTCGGCCTGATTGTTAGTGAAGGGCACGGCTGGGTCGTGGAGGAAGCGTAAGGTATCTTGTTTGCGCGTCGAGAGGCGCAAGAGGAGATTGTGCCCGGTGCGGCGGGGCGTGCGACCGCGAGGTTTGCGGCTTGCTTGCGTGGTGGCGGGCGCGAGCGGTGGCTGGGTCTGATGGAAGGCGAAACCCTCGGCGAGGATGGCGTCATAACAGCGCTCGAAGCATTCGACGAGGCGGGGCTTGAGCGCGACGCCGCGATCGCGTGCGCGGTTGGTCACCCGACAGGCGCGGCGCAGCAGCCGTTGCATCTTGCGTGCCCAGTCTTCCTTCTCGATTTCGATCAAAGCCTTGAGTTCGCGCAAGTGATGGGCATTGCACAGGGCGTGGAGCACGCCCGGCATGGTGTAATAGGGCTTCCAGTGGTCATGCACGACCGTGCCGACGACATTCGCCAACAGGCTGCCACGCTTGGCGCAGACGCGGTAGAAGGTCAGCGTGGCGGTCGAGGCGATATGCAGCCATTGCGTCTTGCCGCCGATCCGAAAGCCGGTCTCGTCCATGTGCTTGACCGGCGCGCCCGCCACGCGCTTGCGCACCGTTTCGACGAAATCCGCGAGCCGCTTGGCGCAGCCCCGGCTCATCCTGGCGATGGTGGCGGCGACCAACTCCACGCCGAACAGGTCTCGCATCAGCTCGGCCAGACGATCCTCGGGCAGCAATTGGTAGTGCAACAGATAGAGCACGAACGCCGTGATCCGCTGGCCGTACTGCACCGGCGCGTTGACGCCTTCGGGAAAGGTGGCCCGCGTCCGCACACCGCAGGCCGCGCACTGGCAGTCGTGGGCGCGATGTTCGGTGACGACGGGAGGCTGCGGCTCGGGCAGATCGAACACCTGACGGGCGCTGTGGCCCGTGGCCATGGCCGGCGTCAGAATCGAACCGCACGCCGCGCAAGCCTGCGGATAATGATCGATGATGGTGTCGGGCTCCGCGACCTGCCGCAGGGTCTCCCCTTCATGGCCTTTCTGTCCGCCGGGCTTGTTGCCGCTTCGCTCGCGCAGGCTCGCCACGCGCGGCGGTTTCTTCAGCCCGTCGCTCGACGGCGGCTTGCCGCTGTTGGAACTGTCCAATCCGAGCCTGCGTTCGAGCTCGGCGATACGAGCTCGCAATGCCGCAATCTCGGCTGCTTGCGCCGCAATCAGCGCAATAAGCTCTTCCCTCGATGGCTCGACCGGCGCGTCGCGATTCATCAAATCCTTGAATCGGAACTCGCCCCCGCCGTCCAGAAAAATCGACGCCCCTTACAATCCCGGGCACATCAAACCAGCGCTACCAAATAGGCTCGCAACCCAACCTGGGCAGTTACCTCTAATCATTTGATTTCAAAAAGCATTCTGCCAAGCCATAGTGGGCAGATGGTGGGACACAGCCCATAAAATCAAATCCACAAGCGAGTTTCGAAGATCGCGAAATTCAAATTCTCAGCAATTCCTAAGATTTTCTGCTATGGATTTCTGCCCACATACCATCCCACTGGCCCAGTGGGACTTTTTGTGGTTGACCCAATCGGGCGCCGTTGATTGGCTTTGCTGCCACCCGCGCCTCACGAGACGGCGTAAAGCCGCCCGCGCGGGAGGGGCCGAGGAAACGTGGGACGGCTGCGATGAACGCCCAGGAGCTGTTGCAGGAAATTTCGGACTATTGCCGGCAGACCGGCCTTGCGGAATCGACCTTCGGCCGGCGCGCCGTCAACGACGGCAAGCTCGCCAGCCGCCTGCGCCACGGCGGCCGCATCACCACCGAGACGCTCGACCGCATCCGCGCCTTCATGACGACCAACCGCAATGCCGCCGTGCGTCCGACGGTGATCGCGCGGGCGCATGAGCGCGGTGCCGAATCTGTCCCCGCCTCGCGGCCGATCACGCCGCCGACCTCGCCGGCACAGTTCGTGGCGCCGAGCGCATCCGGCTCGCCCGATCCGCAGCGCAACTTCCGCTTCTTCGACAACCGGCAGAAGTATCTGCTGTTCGTCAACACCTGCAGCGAAAAGTGGGTGGTGGCCAATCGGGTCGCGCTCGAATTGGCCAACATCCACCCACGGCCGCCGGCGCTGCGGCTGTTCGACGCCGGCGTCGGTGACGGCACCGTGCTGTTGCGCGCGATGCGCGCGATGCACGATCGCTTCCCGCACACCCCGTTTTACATCGTCGGCAAGGAGATCAGCCTCGAAGACGTCCGCCTCGCGATGCAGAAGATGTCGGACCGCTTCACCGAACATCCGGCGACGGTGCTGGTGCTGACCAACCTGGCCTACGCCGACGCGCCCTGGCTCGCGGTCAAATCGCTCAGCGCCGCCTCCAGCATGGTCTGGCACGAGGCGTCGCTGACCGGCTCGTCGGCGCATCAGTTTGAGCAGCAGATCACCGACCTGGTGCCGTTCCTCAACCAGAACTGGAAGGCCGGGGTGAGCCCGAAGACCGGCAATCCGATCTATGAGCGGCCGGTGGTGCTGGTGATCTACCGCGAGGATCACAAATTCCTGCTCGACCCGATCATTCCGCGACCCGGCGGCACCGTCGCCAATTACGATCTCGTCATCGCCTCGCAGCCCTATCGCGCCCGCGCCTCGCTTGAATTCAAGGCCAAGCGCGTGATCGCGCCGCTGTCGCGCGCGCTCGGGCCGGGCGGGCGGCTGATCGCCATCCATTCGCACGGCAACGATCCCGGCATGGAGATCATCCAGAACGTGTGGCCCGGCGACAACCCGTTCATCCACGACCGCCATCAGATCATGAAGGCGGTCAAGCACGAGCTTGGACCGGCCGGCCGCGATCTCAACTTCAATGCCTATGCCGACAACCGCTCGCTGTTCCGCTACGACATGCACACGCTGCCGAGCGAGATTGCGGAGACGACCTCGATCGGCACCTCGACGCTGTTCGCCGCCTGGAATGCGGCGATCTATGTCGCTCAGGTCGAAGACCATCGGGTGGCGGAAGCGGCCGCCGACGCCCGCTACCTCGACGCCACCAGCAAGGTCCTGCACAAGCACGGCGGGCTTTGGTTCTTCGATGAGTCCTATGTGATTTCGCGCCGGCGCGAGTGACGGGGGCAGACACCATGCCCGCAACCGCGCTCAAACCCGCGACCGAAGCTCAAGGCCAGACCGCGCTTGCTGTCATGGCCTTCATGCAAGGCTTCTCGATCGAAGCGACGCGACCCGATGCGGACGAACTCGTTGCACTCAAGTCCGTCCTGCCGGCCGGTACGGCGGTCACCCTGACGGCAATTCCGCGGCGTCCGCATTCCGAGCTGATCGCGGGCGCGACTCGATTGCGGGCGCAGGGCTTCGAGCCGATCCCGCATCTTGCGGCTCGCAGCGTTTCGAGCCACGGCGCGCTCGATGACCTGTTGTCGCGGCTTTCGGCGTTGGCCGGCGTCCGGCGCGTTCTGGCGATCGGCGGCGACAGCGAGCGGGCCGAGGGTCCGTTCAACAGCGCGATTGAACTGATCGAAAGCGGCCTGTTGCAGCGCTACCGCATCGTCGAGGTCGGCATTGCCGGCTATCCGGAGGGTCATCCGCGGCTGCCGCCGGAGACGCTCGATCGCGCGCTTGCTGCCAAGATCGAAGCCGCCGGTCAGACCGGCCTCGGCATCACCATCGTCACGCAATTTGCCTTCGATCCGGTCGCCATTCTGATCTGGGTCCGTCGGCTGCGCGATCTCGGCATCGAGCACCCGGTGCGAATCGGCATGGCCGGGCCAACCGATCTTTCGACGCTGCTGCGCTACGCCCGCCGCTGCGGCGTGCGCGCCTCGGCTCAGGGCCTCACCCGGCAGGCCGGGTTGATCAAGCACCTGCTCGGGGTCAGCACGCCAGCCGCCATCATCCGCCCGCTCGCCGAGGCGCAAGCCCAAGTTCAAGCCCAAGTTCAAGCCAATGGCCAGTTGGGACGGGTTGCAGCCCATTTCTTTTCGTTCGGCGGAGCGGCGGCAACTGCGCGCTGGGCTAAGGCCGTCGCGGCGGGCCGCATCGTGCTCGATCGCACCGAGGGCTTCGGGGTCGAACCGCCATAGATCAACCGATACGCGATGGTCTTGCTCCCGGCGCTATGCAATGATTGCGACAAGGGAGGAACAAGAACATGTCCGTCGTAAGCGCCAAAATCCGTTCGTCTGCGCGCCGTACTGGCGTCGCTCTGGCCATGGTGGCGCTCGCCACCGGTGCAGCGTCCGCGCAGGCCATCGGGATCGCGACCATGCAACCCGGCTCGCTGAACCACACCACGGGCACCGCGATCGCCAAGGTGGCGAAGGAGAAGGGCGGCCTCAACGCGCTGGTGCAGCCGACCGCGGGTGAATCCATCATCATTCCCATCGTTGGTCGCGGCGAGACCGAGTTTGGCATCGCCAACTCGCTGGAAGT
>JBGQCE010000313.1:0-5062 GCA_041495185.1 Bradyrhizobium sp. | reverse complement strand
CGCATGCGCGAGTATGTCTGCATCGGCAGCCCGGACGACGTGTCTGATTTTCGCGAGCGCTGGATGGTGCGCGCCCAGGCCATCGCGCGCGACCTCGGCCTGACTTTCAAGGTCGACTACGCGAGCGATCCGTTCTTTGGCCGGGTCGGTCAGATGAAGGCGGTCAGCCAAAAGCAGCAATCGCTGAAATTCGAGCTGCTGGTACCGCTGCGCTCCGAAGAGCAGCCGACGGCTTGCATGAGCTTCAATTATCACCGCGAGCATTTCGGCACGACCTGGAATATCGTCGACGTGACGGGCGAGCCGGCGCATACCGGCTGCGTGGCATTCGGAATGGATCGCCTCGCGGTAGCCATGTTCCATACCCACGGCACTGACCTCGCCAGGTGGCCGGTCGCGCTGCGGGAGTTGCTCGGCCTTCAATAACAGCCTGACTGGTAAACGGCGGTGCTCACGCAAAGACTTCGATGCCGCGAGATTTCCGAAGCCGACCTCGATGCGGTCGCGGATCTCTTGATGCGCGGATTCGTGGGCCGGTCGCGCGAATACTGGATGCAGGGATTGCGCCGACAGGCGGCGCGCGAGGTTCCGAACGGCTATCCCCGCTTCGGCTATATGCTCGACAATAGCGGCATGGCGGTCGGCGTTCTCCTGCTGCTCTACACCTCAAGGAACAAAGGCGGCCAGACGACGATCCAATGCAACCTTTCGAGCTGGTATGTCGATCCCGCGTTTCGAAATTACGCTCCGCTGCTGACCAAGATCGCGCAGAAGAACAAGGAAGTTACCTATCTCAATATCAGTCCGGCAACGTGGACGTGGCCGATCATTGAGACGCAGGGTTTCACGTCCTACTGCAGCGGACTGTTCTTTTCGATACCGGCGCTGTCGCGCGTCAAGCCGGGCACGACGGTCGAGACCATCGCGCCCAACGCCCGCGACATCGAAGGTCTGTCCGATACCGAGGTCGAACTGCTGACGCGGCACGCGCGATATGGCTGCCTCAGCCTGGTATGCCGCACGCCGACTGGCGGCCCTTTCCCATTCATCCTGCTGCCGATGCGCATCCGCCGCGGATGGATCGCGCCGCCGGCGATGCAACTGGTCTATTGCCGCGATATCGCCTGTTACGTCGAATGCGCCGGCGCCATCGGCCGGGCTCTCATCCCCCACGGCAAGATTTCCGTCATTCTCGATTCGAACGGACCGGTGGCTGGTCTCACCGGCATCTTTTCCCGGGCGCGCGGCCGCAAATATTTCAAGGGCCCAAATCCGCCCCGTCTCGCCGACCTGACCGATACGGAACTCGTGCTGTACGGGCCCTGAACTTTTCGCCGCGCTGCCAGCGAACCCGGTCACAAGAACCCGAAAGACCCGACGATGCACAAGCCCACTTCTCACCGAACCGCCGCCGCAGCGCTTGTCGAGCAGCTCGTGATCAACGGCGTCGAGCATGTGTTCTGCGTTCCCGGTGAAAGCTTTTTGCCGGTTCTGGATGCGCTTCGCGACAGCGGCATCACGGTTACCGTCTGCCGTCACGAAGGCGGCGCTGCGATGATGGCGGAAGCCGTCGGCAAAACTACCGGCCGGCCGGGTATCTGCTTTGTCACCCGCGGCCCCGGCGCCACGAATGCTTCAGCGGGTATCCATATCGCCCAGCAGGATTCGACGCCGATGATCATGTTCGTCGGCCAGGTGGAAACGTCGGTCAGGGAGCGCGAGGCGTTCCAGGAGCTCGATTATCGCGCGGTCTTCGGCAGCATGACCAAGTGGACCGTCGAGGTCGACAATGCGAACCGCATCACCGAATTCGTCTCGCGCGCGTTTTACACCGCGAGCAGCGGCCGGCCCGGGCCGGTGGTCGTGGCGTTGCCCAAGGACGTGTTGAGCGAGCGCGTGAGCGTCGCCAATGCGCCGGCATTCGAGCCGGTCGAAACCTCGCCCGGCGACGAGGAAATGGCAAGGCTTGGCGAACTTCTGGCAGAATCCAAAAATCCATTATTCGTGCTTGGCGGCAGCCGCTGGAACGAAGCCGCGCGCGGTCAGATTCACGAATTCGCCGACCTGACCGGGTTGCCGATCGCAACCAGCTATCGCCGCTCGACGCTGTTCGATCCTCTCCATCCGCTCTACGCCGGCGACCTCGGTCTCGGCCCTAATCCGAAGCTGGTCGCGCGCGCCAAAGCCGCCGATCTGCTGGTACTGGTCGGCGGGCGTCTCGGCGAGATCCCCTCGCAAGGCTATTCGCTGCTCGCCTGCCCCTCACCGCAGACCAAACTCGTCCACATCCATCCCGGCGCCGAAGAAATCGGCCGGGTATACCGGCCGCATCTTGCCATCCATGCTTCCCCGAACCGCTTTGTCGCAGCGCTTAAGCGATTGGCGATCACAGCGAAACCGGCGTGGCGCGAGAGCGCGAATTCTGCCCATGCCGATTTCCTGGCCTGGACCGGGGCGGCCACGCCCCAGCCCGGCGATGTCAATCTCGGCGAGATCATGATCTGGCTTCGGGATCATGTGCCGACCGATACGATCCTGTGTAACGGCGCAGGCAATTATGCGTCATGGATTCATCGCTTCTACCGGTTCCGCGAATTCATGACCCACGTCGCGCCGACTTCCGCTTCGATGGGCTATGGCATGCCCGCGGCCATCGCGATGCAGCGCCTGCACCCCGAACGGCTTGTTCTGTCAGTCAATGGCGACGGCGATTTTCTGATGAGCGGGCAGGAGTTCGCGATCGCGGTCCAGTATCGGCTGCCGATCATCGTCGTGGTCTGCGACAACGGAATGTACGGGACGATCCGCATGCATCAGGAGCGCGAATTCCCCGGCCGCGTCAGCGCCACCGAGCTGCACAATCCGGATTTCGACGCCTATGCGCGCGCCTTCGGCGGCTTCGGCGCGGTCGTGAAAAAGACCTCGGACTTTCCGGCGGCCTTTCAGGCGGCAAGGGAGAGCGGCCTGCCTTCAATCATTCATCTCAAGATCGACCCGGATGCGATTCTGCCGGCGGCCACCCTGTCGGGCATTCGCCAGCGCGCGCTGCAAAAAATCTGAACTGTTGAAGCTGGCCGCTCACGCGTGGGCGAAATTCCAGTACAGCTCACGCGCCCGGCTGTAGAACGGCCCCGGCTGCAGGCTGCGATCGTCGATCCGGATGATCGGCGCGACCTTGGCGAAATTGCCGCTTGAGAAGATTTCGTCGGCGCCCTGAAAATCCTGATATCTCAAGGTCGCCTCGACGACGGCGACGCCATCGCCGCGCAAGAGATCGATCACCCGCTGCCGCGTGATGCCGGCGAGAAAAGTCCCGTTCGGCGCCGGCGTGTAAACGACGCCGTCCTTTGCCATGAACACATTCGAATTGCCGAACTCCGCGACATTGCCGAGCATGTCGAGCATCAGGGCGTTGTTGAAACCCCGCGCCTGCGCTTCGATCAGCGCGCGCGAATTGTTCGGGTAGAGGCACGCCGCCTTGGCATCGACCGGCGCGCACTCCATGGTCGGCCGGCGGAACGGCGACAGCGTGATCGCGCTGCCAGAAGGTAGCGGCATCGGCGCCACATAGATGCACAAACACCAGTTCGTTGTTTCCGGATCGAACAGCACGCCGCCGCCGCTGCCGTTCTGGGCCCAATACATCGGCCTGATATAAAGTTCTGCGTTCGCGTCGAAGCGGGCTATTCCCTCTCGCGCAAGGCCCAGCCAGGTTTCGGTATCGACGACGGGTTTCAGCTTGAAATTGATGGCGGACTGGTTGACCCGGGCGCAGTGCCGGTCGAGATCGGGTGCCACACCTTCGAACGCGCGTGCGCCATCGAAAACGGTCGAACCGAGCCAGGCCCCATGCGTACGTGGACCCATGATCGGCACATTGCCTTCATGCCAGTCGCCTTCAAAGAAAGTCCAGGTCTGCGAAAAGCTGACTGGTTTTATCGTCTGGGCCATGATTGCCATCCACGCCGCGGACCGGCGGCACTGCACAATGGCGCTACTATTGTCTGAATTCCCTAAGGATTTCCTTGCGGGATTTGCCCGCGATAGCGATGGATTCACGATTGATAGACCACAATCGCAGGCTACGTTCCCGTACCGGAGCCGATATGCCCCTCGATCCCCTGGCTAAGCGTTTTCTCACCATGATGGCGGCGGCCTCGACCGGCGATCGGTTGCCGTCTGCTGCGAACGACCGCCGCCAGGCGCTTGCGAAACTCATGCAGTTCGCGCGCACTGAGGTGACTGATGTGACCGGGACCGACGGCGTATTGCCAGGCCCGGCGGGCGATATTCCTTACCGTCTTTACGCGCCTGCGGATGACACCAACGATCGCTGGCCGGGCTTCGTCTTCTTCCACGGCGGCGGTATGGTCGCCGGCAGCATCGACACGCATGACCGCATCTCGGCGGCACTCGCACAAGCGACGGGTTGTCGCCTTGTTTCCGTTGGCTACCGCCTCGCCCCCGAGCACAAATTTCCCGCTGCCGTCGAGGACGCAATTGCGGCAACCAAATGGGTGTCAGGGCAGGCCTCCTCACTCGGCATCGATGCGGCAAAGCTCATCGTTGGCGGCGATTCCGCCGGCGCGACGCTCGCTGCCGTGGTTTGCCAGGACGCGCTGCGGAACAGTGGGCCTGCGATCCTTCTGCAATGCCTGATATGTCCCGTTCTCGATTTCGAGGAGACATCACCATCGCGTGAAGCATTCGCCGAAAATTATCTGATCGACAGGGCCACGCTCGAGGCCGACCTCGCCGACTATCTGCCTGAAGGCGCCGATCTCGGGGATTCCAGGATTTCACCGCTGCGGGCACATGACCTGGCCGGGCTTCCGGCCGCCATTATCCATACTGCCGAATTCGACCCGATGCGGGACGAAGGGAATGCCTATGCGAGGCGGCTCATGACGGCGGGCGTTGAGGTGGAACATTTCTGTCACGACGGCATGATTCACAACTTCCACGCCATGGGCGCGATACTTCCGCAAGGCCGCATGGTGCTCCAGCAGATCGGCGAGCAGGTCCGGCGCGCGCTTGGTAATTGATTTAAATTTTAATCAAT
>JBGQCE010000312.1:0-5063 GCA_041495185.1 Bradyrhizobium sp. | reverse complement strand
TTTCCCCACGCGGTGTGGCATTCGCCGAAGGGCGCGCGCAACGTCGTGATCTGGTGTTCCAACGACTATCTCGGAATGGGACAGCATCCCAAGGTGATCGGCGCCATGGTCGAAACCGCCACTCGAGTGGGCACCGGCGCCGGCGGCACCCGCAACATCGCAGGCACCCATCACCCCCTCGTGCAGCTCGAGCAGGAACTGGCCGATCTGCACGGCAAGGAAGCCGCATTGCTGTTCACCTCGGGCTACGTCTCGAACCAGACCGGCATTGCGACCATCGGCAAACTGATTCCGAACTGCCTGATCCTGTCGGATGCGCTCAACCATAATTCGATGATCGAAGGCATCCGTCAGTCAGGCTGCGAGCGTCAGGTGTTCCGCCATAGCGACATGGCCCACCTCGAGGAACTGCTGCGCGCCGCCGGTCCCGACCGGCCGAAACTGATCGCCTGCGAGAGCCTGTATTCGATGGACGGCGATATCGCGCCTTTGGCGAAGATCTGCGATCTCGCCGAGCGCTATGGCGCGATGACCTATGTCGACGAGGTTCATGCGGTCGGCATGTATGGTCCGCGCGGCGGCGGCATCGCCGAACGCGACGGCGTCATGCACCGCATCGATATTCTGGAGGGCACGCTCGCCAAGGCCTTCGGTTGCCTCGGCGGCTATATCGCAGCAAGCGCCGACATTGTCGACGCCGTGCGTTCCTATGCGCCCGGCTTTATCTTCACGACCGCGCTGCCGCCGGCAATCTGCTCCGCGGCGACCGCCGCGATCCGCCACCTCAAAACCTCGACCTGGGAGCGCGAGCGCCATCAGGATCGCGCCGCCCGCGTCAAGGCGATCCTGACCGCCGCAGGCTTGCCCGTAATGTCGAGCGACACCCATATCGTGCCGCTGTTCGTCGGCGATCCCGAACGCTGCAAGCGGGCCTGCGACATCCTGCTGGAAGAGCACGGCATCTACATCCAGCCGATCAACTATCCGACGGTGGCCAAAGGCACCGAGCGGCTGCGGATCACGCCATCGCCCTATCACGATGACGGATTGATCGATCGGCTCGCCGAAGCGCTGCTGCAGGTGTGGGAGCGTCTCGGCCTGCCGCTTCAGAAAAAGTCCCTGGCGGCCGAATAGCGCCGACCGCGGCCCCGCGGGATCCCGGATCGGGACCGCTTACGCACGATGCTTTGCTGGTCCAATCCGGCTATACTTCCTCCAAGCGACGGCCGTCGTTTGCGGTAGCGCGGGTCAAATCGCGCGCCTGACGTTAAGGGAGTAAGCAGCGATGCTGCACGACTGGGGCGTGATCGCAGCCGCCTTCGGCTACATCGGGTTCCTGTTTCTGGTTGCGAGCTACGGCGACCGGCTGTCGCCGACGCAGCGCGGCCGCGCCAGCGCGTTGATCTATCCGCTGTCGCTGGCGATTTATTGCACCTCCTGGACGTTCTTCGGCTCGGTCGGATTCGCCACCCGCACAAGCGTGGATTTTCTTGCGATCTATATCGGCCCGATCCTGATGATCGCACTCTGCACGCCGCTGCTTCGCCGCGTGATCCAGCTGGCGAAATCGCAGAACATCACCTCGATCGCCGATTTCATCGGCGCGCGTTACGGCAAGAGCCAGGCCGTTGCCGCGACCGTTGCCCTGATCGCGATTATCGGTTCGGTTCCCTACATCGCGCTCCAGCTCAAGGCCGTGGCATCGTCGCTTGAAACGATCCTGAGCGAAGACCAGGCCTTCTCCTCTATTCCGATCATAGGCGACATCGCGCTGATCGTGACACTGGCGATGGCGGCCTTCGCGGTGCTGTTCGGAACCCGCCAGACCGACGCGACGGAACATCAGCACGGCCTGATGCTGGCGGTCGCCACCGAGTCCATCGTCAAGCTGGTGGCCTTTATCGCGGCCGGCGCCTTCGTCACGTTCTGGATGTTCGGCCCGGTCGAACTGGTCGAGCGCGCGATGAAAACCCCGGAAGCGGTGCGCGCCATCAACTACACGCCGTCGATCGGCAATTTCCTCACCATGGTGCTGCTGTCGTTCTGCGCGATCATGCTGCTGCCGCGCCAGTTTCACGTCAGCGTGGTCGAGAATTCCAGCGATGCCGAGGTTGGCCGGGTACGCTGGCTGTTTCCGCTGTATCTCGTCGCCATCAACCTGTTCGTGATTCCGATCGCGCTCGCCGGCCTGATAACCTTTCCGTTCGGTGCGATTGACAGCGATATGTATGTGCTGGCGCTGCCGATGGAGGGGAATGCCCCGCTGCTCAGCGTCGGCGTTTTTGTCGGAGGCATGTCGGCGGCCACCGCCATGGTGATCGTGGAATGCGTCGCGCTTTCGATCATGGTCTCGAACGATATCGTGGTGCCGCTGGTGCTGCAGCGGGGGACGGAAAGGCGCGCCGGCCAGAAGGATTTCGGCAACTTCCTGCTCAAGGTTCGCCGCTTTGCGATTTTCGCCATCATGGTGATGGCTTATTTTTACTATCGCGCGCTCGGCAGCGCCCAACTGGCGGCCATCGGCCTGTTGTCGTTCGCGGCGATCGCGCAGCTCGCGCCGGCGTTTTTCGGTGGCCTGTTCTGGCGGCGCGCGACCGCGCGAGGCGCCATCGGGGGCATGCTGGTCGGCGGTGCCGTGTGGATCTACACGCTGTTCCTTCCGAGCTTCCTCGACAGCAGTACCGCGGGCCTGCTGCTGCTGCAGCACGGTCCGTTCGGCATCGAGGCGTTGCGGCCGCAAGCCCTGTTCGGCGCCGATCTGCCGCCGCTTCTGCACGGCGTGCTCTGGTCACTTTCGCTCAACCTGCTGAGCTATGTCGTGCTGTCGCTTGCGCGCCAGCCGTCCTCGATCGAACGGCTGCAAGCCGACCTGTTTGTGCCGAATGCGCTGGCGCCGATGGCGCCGACCTTCCGGCGCTGGCGGACTACCGTGACGGTGCAGGACATTCAGAGCACGGTGGCCCAGTATCTCGGCCCCGAGCGCGCCCAGCATTCGTTCGAAGCCTTCGCGGCCACCCACAATGCCCGTCCCGAACCGGCAGCGCCGGCGGACTTCGAATTGCTGCAGCATGCCGAGCATCTGATCGCGTCCTCGATCGGGGCGGCGTCCTCGCGTCTGGTGATGTCGCTGCTGTTGCGCAAACGCACCGTCTCGGCCAAGGCCGCGCTAAAGCTGCTCGACGACTCCCACGCCGCGCTTCATTTCAACCGTGAGATTCTGCAGACCGCGCTGAACCATGTGCGGCAGGGCATCGCCGTGTTCGACTCGGATTTGCAGCTGATCTGTTCCAACCGGCAGTTCGGCGAAATTCTCGGCCTGCCGCTGCATCTCGTCCAGCTCGGGATTCCGCTCAGGGAAATCCTTGAATTCATGGGGGACATCAACCCCCCGGGGTTCGGCGACAGCGACAGCGAGTCCTTACTGGAGATGCGGCTGGCCGCCTACACCACCGAAGGCGAGCCGTATCTGGAACGCCTGCCGGATCGTCATATGGTGATCGAGGTGCGCTCGAACCGGATGCCCGGCGGCGGACTGGTCATCACCTTTTCCGACGTCACACCCTCTTTCGAGGCTGCCGAAGCGCTGGAGCGCTCCAATGCAACCCTGGAAAAGCGCGTGCGGGACCGTACCGAGGAGCTCACCCGCCTGAATTCGGAACTCGCGCTGGCCAAGAGCACCGCCGAGGATGCCAACATCTCGAAAACGCGCTTTCTGGCGGCGGCGAGCCACGACATTCTGCAACCGCTGAACGCGGCGCGGCTCTACGTGACGAGCCTCGTTGAGCGCCAGAACGGCGGCGAGGATTCGCGGCTGGTGGAAAACATCGACGATTCGCTGGAAGCGATCGAGGAAATCCTCGGCGCTCTCCTGGATATTTCGCGGCTGGACGCCGGCGCCATGACGACGGCAATTACGAGTTTCAAGATGAGCGACCTGATGCGTTCGCTTGAAATCGAATTTGCGCCGATCGCGCGGGCCAAGGGGCTGAAGCTGACATTCGTGCCCTGCTCGCTGCCGGCGGAATCCGATCGTCTGCTGCTGCGGCGGCTGTTGCAGAACCTGATCTCCAACGCCATCAAATATACCCCGCGCGGGCGCGTGCTGATCGGTTGCCGGCGCCGCGGCCAGTCGTTGCAGATCGGCGTTTATGACACCGGCGTCGGCATTCCCGTTTTCAAGCGCGGCGAGATCTTCAAGGAATTTCACCGGCTGGAGCAGGGCGCGCGGATCGCGCGTGGCCTTGGACTGGGGCTATCGATCGTCGAGCGCCTCGCCCGCGTCCTGAACCACGGCATCGCGCTCGACTCCAATGCCGGCGGCGGGTCGGTGTTTTCGGTAACGGTGCCCACCGCGAAGGCGATCAACTACACCGCGGCGGTCACCACCGCGACTCCGCTTTCCAGGACGCCGATAAGCGGCTCCCTCATCGTCTGTATCGAAAACGATGCGGCGATCCTGGACGGCATGAGAACCTTGCTGACGGCCTGGGACGCCGAGGTCATCGCGGTTGCGGATCCCGACGCCGCCATCGAGGCGATCGAGGCCGCGGGCACAAAGGTGACCGGCCTTTTGGTCGATTATCACCTCGACCGCGGCAACGGCGTCGCCGCAATCCGCGACATTCGCCGCCGGTTCGGGATCAGCATTCCGGCGATCCTGATCACCGCGGACCGCAGCCCGCATGTGCGGGCAGCCGCCCGGGAAGAGAAAATTGCGGTGCTCAACAAGCCGGTCAAACCGGCGTCGCTGCGGGCGCTGCTCGGTCAGTGGCGCACCCAGCAGATGGTAGCTGCGGAGTAGATTTAGACTTCGCCTGTTGCAGTTCCGATTCAAATTTCAAACAGCCAACTTCAGATACGCGTCCGCGATCCCGCGGCGCGATGCGCCCGGGATGTGCGTGAATTCGTCGCCCCAAACGAGGGCGTGGGGAATGCCGGGTGCCCGCCGCACCCGCAGCCTCGCGTGGGAAGAAAATAAACCACACGAGCATAGTCACTACAGGTTCACCGGAATCACCCGGCATTCCCGCACGCAATGGTTTTAACGGCTTCCTTCGTGCTCT
>JBGQCE010000311.1:0-5065 GCA_041495185.1 Bradyrhizobium sp. | reverse complement strand
CTGCCCGGGATCGGCAAGGCCTATTCGGCTGCGATCATCAAGGGCCGTCCCTACAAGGGCAAGGACGATCTGGTGAGCAAGAACATCGTGCCGCAGAAGACCTATGACGGCATCAAGGACAAGATCATCGCCAAGCAGAAGTGAGCTGATCTTTTCTAAACCTCTCCCCGCTTGCGACCGCTTGCGGGGAGAGGTCGGATCGCCTCGGCGATGCGAAGCATCGTCCGGTGCGATCCGGGTGAGGGGGTACCGCACTCAACACACTTTCAGGATTCGCGGGCAGAAAGAGCCCCTCACCCCAACCCTCTCCCCGCAAGAGCGGGGCGAGGGAGCAGAGCGGCGCAAAACGTCACCCTTCGCGATCCTCACCCCTTCGTCACATCTCCTGCATCCGCTTCGCTCGCCTCTAGCGACGCCGGCTCGAGATGGTAGCGCTTGGTCAGCGGCATCTGTGTGATCGCAAAGCCCATCGTCAGCGGAATCACGCCGAACGCCTTGAAGGCAACCCAGAAATCCGTGGTCTGGGTGCGCCAGATGATTTCGTTCAGGATCGCCATCGCGAAGAAAAACAGCGCCCAGCGCAGCGTGAGGATGCGCCAGCCTTGCGGCGTGAGGTTGAACATCTGATCGAACATGATCGCGATGAAGGAACGGCCGAACAGCAGGCCGCCGCCGAGGATCGCGGCAAACAGCCCGTAAATGATGGTCGGCTTGACCTTGATGAAGGTCTCGTCGTGCAGCACCAGGGTCAGCGTGCCGAACACGATGACGATGACGCCGGTGACCAGCGCCATGATGGGGACGTGCCGCGTCACCACGTAAGACGCGATCATCGCCGCCACGATGGCCACCATGAACGCGCCGGTCGCCGCGAACAGGTTGAACCTGGCGTTGGCGACAAAAAAAACGATCAGCGGGCCGAGTTCGGTCGCGAGCTTGAACAAAGGATGCGGCGTCGTCTTGTCCATATCAGCTTTCAATCCCTGCAATCGCCTGGGCAAAATCCCGTGCGGTAAACGGCGCGAGATCGTCGATGCCCTCGCCGACGCCGATGAAGTGTACCGGCAGTTTATGCTTTTCGGCCAACGCCACCAGGATGCCGCCGCGCGCGGTGCCGTCGAGCTTTGTCATCACGAGGCCGGTAACGCCAGCCGTACGATGAAACGCATCGACCTGCGACAGCGCATTTTGTCCCACCGTGGCATCCAGCACCAGCAGCACCGCATGCGGCGCCGACGCATCGACTTTCCTGATGACGCGAACCACCTTTTCAAGCTCGCTCATCAGCTCGGCCTTGTTCTGCAGACGGCCGGCGGTGTCGACCAGGAGCACGTCGAGCTTTCCCTCCCGCGCCGCCGACAGGGCGTTGAAGGCAAGGCTTGCGGAATCCGAGCCCTGCGCGCCTGATATGACGGGCGATTTGGTGCGCTCGCCCCAGATCTTCAACTGTTCGATCGCGGCGGCGCGAAAGGTGTCGCCGGCGGCCAGCATCACCTTGCGGCCTTCGGCGCTCAATTTTGCGGCAAGCTTGCCGATGGTGGTGGTTTTGCCGGAACCGTTGACGCCGACCACGAGAATGACGAACGGTTTGTGCGTCGCGTCGATCTCGAGCGGCTTTGCCACCGGTGCAAGCACCTTCTCGACTTCGGTTGCGACTACGGTCTTCACATCGTCCGCCGTGATTGCCTTGTCGTAGCGGCCGACGCCGACCGCGGCGGCGATCCGCGCCGCCACCTCGGTTCCCAAATCGGCGCGCAGCAGCACATCCTCGATATCCTCGAGCATCGCGCGGTCGAGCTTGCGCTTGGTGACGAGATCGGCCACGGCCGTTCCAAGCGAACTCGACGTCCGCTTCAGTCCGCCGGACAGCCGCCGCCACCAGCTCAGTTTTGTCGTTCCGTCAGTGGTATCGTTCATGCGGGGGGTGTGTTAGCGGTTTCGCGCCATGAGCGAAAGTCTTGACCGACCGATCGAAGTACCCGAGCTGACCGCGGACGAAATCCAGGCGCGCGTGCTTCACCGCGACGGGCTGATGCTGGTGATCGACAAGCCGGCGGGGCTGCCGGTGCACCGCGGCCCCAAGGGCGGCGCCAACCTGGAGTCCTCGTTCGACGCGCTACGGTTCGGGCTGCCACGTCCGCCGGTTCTCGCCCACCGGCTCGACCGCGATACTTCCGGCTGCCTTGTGCTGGGACGCCATCGCAAGGCGACGGCGTCGCTTGGCCTGTTGTTCAAGCATGGCAGGATTTCCAAGACCTACTGGGCGGTGGTCGAGGGCGGCCCGGCCGAGGATGAAGGCACCATCGACATGCCGCTCGGCCGCCTCAATGCCGAGCGCGGCTGGTGGCAGAAGCCCGACCCGGAAGGGCAGACGGCGGTCACCAACTGGAAAGTACTGGGACGCGGCGACGGGCTCAGCTGGCTCGCGCTCGAGCCGGTGACGGGCCGCACCCATCAACTGCGCGTTCACGCTGCCGCGATGGGCTGGCCGATCGTCGGCGACAATATTTACGGCAATGGTCCCAGATTCGGCGAACCGCGCCTGCATCTGCATTCCCGCGAGATCGTGATCCCGATTTCGAAGAACAAGGACCCGGTGCGCGTGGTCGCACCGGCGCCGGCGCATTTGCACGAGCGGCTCAAGGCGTGCGGATGGAATGGGGAGTAGGGTTGCGAGCGCGCAACAGCCCATAACCGTCATCATCCGCGAAAGCGGATGATCCAGTATTCCAGGGAAATTCGTGCTCGACCGAGAAGCCGCGGCGTACTGGGTCGCCCGGTCAAGCCGGGCGATGACCGCTGATGCGAGGCAAGCGCGCGCTTGCTCACACCGTCAACCGCGCGCCGTCGTTTCCGGTGATCGTGAGGGCCCGTACCGCACCGGGTGTCCCCCCGCTAATCGCGACCGGAATAAAATGTTCGGTGCGGCCCTGCGTGGCGCTCTCGATCAACACTTGCCGTGTACTGCCCAACTCGGACGCCAGCCGCCTTTGCAACGCGGCCTCGCCGGTCGCGCGCAAGCGCTTCGCGCGTTCCCTGATCTTGTCGCCGGATACCTGCGGCATCCGCGCCGCCGGCGTACCCGGTCGCGGCGAATAGGGAAACACGTGCAGGAAGGTCAGATCGCACTCTTCCACCAAATCTTGTGAACGCGCGAACATTTCCTCGGTCTCGGTCGGAAAGCCCGCGATGATGTCGGCACCGAACGCGATGTCCGGCCGCAGCCGCCGCACCTGCGCGCAGAACTCAATCGCATGGTCGCGGGAATGCCGCCGCTTCATCCGCTTCAGGATCAGATCGTCGCCCGATTGCAGCGACAGATGCAGATGCGGCATCAAGCGCTCATCGTCCGCGATCACGTCGAGCAAATCCCGATCGACCTCAATCGAATCGACCGATGAAATCCGCAACCGCTTCAGTTCCGGCACGTGCCGCAAGATTTGTTTTGTCAGTTGCCCGAGCTTCGGGGTGCGCGGCAAATCCGCACCATAGCTGGTGAGATCGACGCCGGTCAGCACGATCTCGGCGTGGCCGCGCTCGACCAGCGCGCGGACCTGCTCGACCACCGCGCCCATCGGCACCGAACGCGAATTGCCACGGCCATAGGGGATAATGCAGAAGGTGCAACGGTGATCGCAGCCGTTCTGCACCTGCACGAATACCCGCGGCAGGCCGTTACGAAATCCCTCCAGCAGGTGTGGCGCCATCTCGGTGACCGCCATGATGTCGGCGACCGCGATTTTTTCGCTGCTCACGACGCCGAATGCCGTCGCTGTTTCAAATGCGACGCGCGCATCGCGCCAGGCCTCACTGCGCATCTTGTCGTCATTGCCGACGACGCGATCGACCTCGGCCATGCCAGCGAACATCTCTGGCTGGGTCTGCGCCGCGCAGCCGGTCACCACGATCCGCAGCCCAGGCCGCTCGCGCTTCAGCCGACGGATCGATTGCCGCGCCTGCGCCACCGCTTCATTGGTTACCGCGCAGCTATTGATGACGATTGTCTCGGTAAGCCCGGCGCTTTCGGCCTCGCGCCTTATCACTTCGGATTCGAAGGCATTGAGGCGGCAGCCGAAGGTGACGATGTCGACGCTCATTATCTAGGCGACGGAGGCAAACAGCGCGGGATCGAAGCGGCCTTCATATTCGAACGTCGCCGGCCCCGTCATTAGCACGTGGTCGTCGCCCTCGCGCCATTCGATCGAGAGTTTGCCGCCCGGCAGCGAAATGTCGACGTTGCGATTGGCGCGCTTCAGCCGCGCCGCCGCCACGGCGGTCGCGCAGGCCGCCGAGCCGCAGGCTTTGGTGAGCCCCGCGCCGCGCTCCCAGGTGCGGATCGTGATGTGGCCGCGATCGACGATGTGCGCGAGCGTGATGTTGGCGCGCTCCGGAAAGATCGGATGGTTCTCCAAGAGCGGCCCGAAGCGGGCGAGATCGTAGGCGTTGACGTCATCGACCCAGAAGATCGCGTGCGGATTGCCCATGTTGACCGCCGAAGGCGTGTGCAGCACCGGCGCATCGATCGGGCCGATCTGCAGTTCGATCGAGCGGGTATCGCGAAACTCTTCCGCGAGCGGAATATCCTTCCAGCCGAATTTCGGCGGGCCCATGTCGACGGTGTAGAGATCGGCTGTTGGCCCCTGCCAGCAGTTCAGGAGGCCGGCCTTGGTCTCGAAGGTAACGGCAGTCTGGCCGGTCTTCTCGAACAGCCGGCGCACCACGCAGCGCATGCCGTTGCCGCAGGCACCTATTTCCGAACCATCATTGTTGTAGATGCGGATGAAGGCTTCGGTACCCTTGAGGCGCGGCGGCTGCAGCACCATCATCTGGTCGTAATGCACGCCCGCGGGCTGGGCCACCGCGCGCGCCTCTTCGGCTGTCACCGCGGCAGGCTTGTCGCGCAGATCGACCACGACAATCTCGTTGCCGATGCCGTTCATCTTGGCAAACGCATGGTTGGCGAGCGCGCTCATGGATTCTTCTCGATTGCTGTGCGTGTTATATGGCGAATGATGGCGGATTGGCCAGTGCGGCATATCTGTGTCTGCACCCCTCGCCGCGCAGG
>JBGQCE010000310.1:0-5070 GCA_041495185.1 Bradyrhizobium sp. | reverse complement strand
TCGCGACAGCGCTGCCTGTCATGGCGGGGGCGTTCGAAGACGCGGTCGGTAAATTCGCAAACGACGAATATTCCGATACAGAAGAAGCCATTGATGCGCTCGCGACCAGCGCCAATCCGCTCGCCTACACCATCGTCAGCGCGCTCCAGGGCGGCCGGTTGACGGCCGATCCCGACACTAAAAAAATCTATGTCACCCGGGCCGACGGCAAGATCATCGATGCTTTGACCGGCGACGCCGTTGCCCGCATTCCGGATAGTGCTGCTGCCGTGCGTCTCAACAACAAACTGCGGCGCCACGTCGAGGCTGCGCTCGGCAGTCTGACGTTGCAGTCGTCCGACCCGGCCAAGCGCATCCAGGCCGCGCAATCGGTTTTCAAGACCCACGACGAGGCCACGCTGCCGGCGATCGACAGCGCGCTTTCCAAGGAGACTGACAAGGGCGCGAAGCTGGCATTTACCGAAGCACGCGCGGCGATTTTGCTGTTCAAGCAAGACGCCACCGATGTCGAAAAGCTTGAAGCCATCGCCACCATCAAGGCGCGCGGCGATCAGGAAGCACTGGCGCTATTGACCGGGTTGAGCGGAGAGCAGCCGCCTGCGATCGCGCGCGCTGCCGCCAGCGCCACGGCCGCTATCCAAAGCAATCTCGCGCTCTGGTCCATGGTGCAGAACGCCTGGTACGGGCTGTCGCTCGGCTCGGTGCTGCTGCTCGCCGCAATCGGTCTCGCCATCACCTTCGGGGTGATGGGCGTCATCAACATGGCCCATGGCGAGATGGTCATGATCGGGGCCTATGTCACATTCGTGGTGCAGGAAACCATCCGCACCAGTTTCCCCGGGCTGTTCGACTATTCGCTGCTGATGGCCGTGCCGCTCGCCTTCATCGTGGCCGGTGCGATCGGTATCCTGATCGAGCGCAGCATCATCCGCTTTCTCTACGGCCGCCCGCTGGAAACCCTGCTGGCGACGTGGGGCCTGTCGCTGGTCCTGCAACAGGCCGTACGCACCATGTTCGGTCCCACCAACCGCGAAGTCGGCAATCCCTCCTGGATGAGCGGCGCGTTCGAGTTCGGACAGATCACGATCACCTACAACCGGCTGTGGATTCTCTGTTTCACGCTGGCGGTGTTCGCCATTCTGCTGGCCATGCTGCGCTATACGAGCCTCGGACTTGAGATGCGCGCGGTGACGCAAAACCGCAGAATGGCGGCGTCGATGGGGATCGCGACCTCGCGCGTCGATGCGCTGACGTTCGGTCTCGGCTCGGGCATCGCCGGGATCGCCGGCGTCGCGCTGTCGCAGATCGACAATGTCAGTCCCAATCTCGGCCAGAGCTATATCATCGACTCCTTCATGGTCGTGGTGTTCGGCGGCGTCGGCAATCTCTGGGGCACGCTGGTGGGCGCGTTCACGCTCGGCATCGCCAACAAGTTCCTGGAACCGGTGGCGGGCGCGGTGCTCGGCAAGATCGCCATTCTGGTCCTCATCATCCTGTTCATTCAGAAACGCCCGCGCGGCCTGTTCGCACTCAAGGGGCGGGCGGTGGAAGCATGATGCCGCTTGTTGCAATCAGACTTCGCTCCGCATCGCGGCGCAACTCCCTCTCCCGCTTGCGGGGGAGGGTTGGGGTGGGGGTTTCTCCACGAGCGCCGGCGCCTGGTGGAGGCAATTCCCCCACCCGCCGCGCTCTGCCGAGCGCCATAGCCGAAGCTTCACTTCGGCGTTCTTATCTAAGAACGGCCGCCGAAGGCGGCGGCCTATGCTCCCCCGCAAGCGGGAGAGGTAAGGGAGCGTGTCGCCAATGATGCCGCACGCGCTCACGCGCTCGCTGGACCGCAGCGCGACCGTATTCCTGATCGTGGTTGCAGCCTTTGGCGTGCTGATCCCGCTGTCGAACCTGCTGCTGCCGGCAGGCTCCTTTTTCCAGGTGCCGACCTATCTGGTGGCGCTGTTCGGAAAATATGTCTGCTACGCCATTCTCGCGCTCGCGATCGATCTGATCTGGGGCTATTGCGGCATTCTCTCGCTCGGCCATGGCGCGTTCTTCGCGCTCGGTGGCTATGCGATGGGCATGTATCTGATGCGCCAGATCGGCAGCCGCGGCGTCTATGGCAATCCGATATTGCCGGACTTCATGGTGTTCCTGAACTATCCGAAGCTGCCATGGTACTGGAACGGCTTCGACATGTTCTGGTTCGCAGCGCTGATGGTCATTCTGGTGCCGGGCCTTTTGGCATTCTGCTTCGGCTGGCTGGCGTTTCGCTCCCGCGTCACCGGCGTCTATCTCTCGATCATCACGCAGGCGATGACGTACGCGCTGCTGCTCGGCTTCTTCCGCAACGATTTCGGCTTCGGCGGCAATAACGGCCTCACCGATTTCAAGGATATTCTCGGCTTCAACGTCCAGGCCGACGGCACCCGCGCCGCGCTGTTCGCGCTGAGCTGCATCGCGCTGATGATCGGATTCCTGATCTGCCGCGCGGTAGTGACCTCGAAGCTCGGCAAGGTGCTGATCGCGGTGCGCGACGCCGAATCCCGCACGCGGTTTCTCGGCTACCGCGTCGAATCCTACAAGCTGTTCGTGTTCACGCTGTCGGCGTGCATGGCCGGCGTCGCCGGCGCGCTTTATGTGCCGCAGGTCGGCATCATCAACCCCAGCGAATTCGCGCCGGGCAATTCGATCGAGGCGGTGATCTGGGTCGCCGTCGGCGGCCGCGGCACGCTGACCGGCGCGGCGCTGGGCGCCGTCGTCGTCAATTATGCAAAGACCTATTTTACGTCAGGGCCGCTGGCGCCGTACTGGCTGTTCATGCTGGGCGCGCTGTTCATCCTGGTGACGCTGTTGTTGCCGAAGGGGATCATCGGCACCTTCAATTCATGGTGGGAGCCGTGGAAGGCGCAACGCGTGACGGCAAATGCCGAGAGCGCTGCGCGCGAAGACGGCGTCAGCGAACCTGATATGGCGGAGTAGGCGGATGAGCGTCATGGATACCCGTGCGACTTCAGCGCTGCTCTATCTCGACGGCGTGCACGTCTCGTTCGACGGCTTTCACGCCATCAATAATCTGTCGCTGACGCTTGCGCCCGGCGAGATGCGCGCGATCATCGGCCCGAACGGCGCCGGCAAGACCACCATGATGGACATCATCACCGGCAAGACCAAGCCGGACGAAGGCGAGGTGCTGTTCGACGGCGTCACCGACCTGACCCGGCTCGACGAGACCAGGATCGCCGAACTCGGGATCGGCCGGAAATTCCAGAAACCGACGGTGTTCGAGAGCCAGACCATCGAGGACAATCTGCTGCTGGCGCTGAATGTCGATCACAGCGTGAAGGGCACGTTGTTCTGGCGCGGGAGCAAAACCGAATCCGAGCGCATCGAGCGCGTGCTGGAAACCATTCGTCTCACTGATGCGCGCGACCGCCTGGCGGGGAGCCTGTCGCACGGCCAGAAGCAGTGGCTGGAGATCGGCATGCTGCTGGCGCAGGATCCGAAGCTGCTGCTGGTCGACGAGCCGGTCGCCGGCATGACCGATGTCGAAACCCATCAGACCGCGGAGCTGCTCAAGGAAATCAATCGCGAAAAAACGATCATGGTCGTCGAACACGACATGGCCTTTGTCCGCGAACTCGGCGTCAAGGTCACCTGCCTGCACGAAGGCTCGGTGCTGGCGGAGGGAACCATCGATCAGGTTTCGTCGAACGAGCGGGTGATCGAAGTGTATCTGGGGAGATAGGGCGAATCGGGAGTAGCGAATAGCGAATGGAAGTTTTCTTTGACTACTCGCTATTCGCCATTCGCTACTCGCCCTCATGAGGACGTGCCACATGCTCGACGTCAAAGACATCAACCTCTATTACGGCGCGGCCCAGGCGCTGCGCGGCGTCTCGATTTCCGCCGAACCGGGCAAGGTGACGTGCGTGCTCGGCCGCAACGGCGTCGGCAAGACCAGCCTGCTGCGCGCAACCGTCGGCCAATACCCCATCGCCAGCGGCTCGATTACCTTCGACGGCGTCGAGATCTCGGGTCTCAAACCCTATGAGCGTGCGCGGCGCGGCATCGGCCTCGTGCCGCAGGGCCGGGAGATCTTTCCGCTGCTGACGGTAGAGGAAAATCTCAAGACCGGGTTTGGACCGCTGAAGCGCGAGGACCGCAATATTCCCGATGACGTGTTCTCGCTGTTTCCGGTGCTGCAATCGATGCTGGGGCGGCGCGGCGGCGATCTCTCCGGCGGCCAGCAGCAGCAGCTCGCGATCGGGCGCGCGCTGGTGATGCGGCCAAGGCTGCTTTTGCTCGACGAGCCGACCGAGGGCATCCAGCCCTCGATCATCAAGGACATCGGGCGCGCGATCTCGTATCTGCGCAGCCTCGGCAATATCGCGATCGTGCTGGTCGAACAATATCTCGACTTTGCCTGCGAGCTCGGCGACAATTTCGCGGTCATGGACCGGGGCGCGGTGAAATATGCCTGCGATCGCAGCAACCTCGATCCCGGCGAAATCAGTCGCCAGATGGCGCTTTAACAGGGCTTGAGCATGATCCGGACCCGCAGGGCCGCGTTAGCGCAAAGCGGCAACCGGTTTTCCCTCGGGACAAACGCGAAGCGTTTGCCCGGAGATCACGCTCAAAAACAAAGAGATGAGATCATGATCCGATTCAATCTAATCGGATCATGATCTTGCCGACGCGACCGGCCAAGGTCGTCTGCGGGGGGCGGATGCGGACCGATACCACGAGCACGACTTCTGTGATTTTCGCGGCCAACCGGGCCCAGGGCTCGGTGACCTTCGACGTGCATCAGGTCGAAGGCGTCACCCGACGCCGCCATTTGCATGAATCAGGCTCGCTGCGCGTCCGCTTTCCGTCACCCGAGGCGGAGGGGCTCTCGGCGGTTTTCGTCAACACCGCGGGCGGCGTTGCCGGCGGCGATCGTTTCGATATCGATATCGCGACCGACGAAGGATCGCGGCTTGCGGTGACGACCGCGGCTGCGGAGAAGATCTACCGGGCCGCGGGTCCGGCCGCGCAGCTAAACATCGCCCTCAAGCTTGCCGCGGGCTCGCATCT
>JBGQCE010000309.1:0-5082 GCA_041495185.1 Bradyrhizobium sp. | reverse complement strand
GTTCAAGCGCGCCGATTTCATCACGCTGCATACGCCCTTGACCGAGAAAACCAAAAACATCATCGACGCGGCGGCGCTCGCCAAAATGAAGAAGGGCGTGCGCATCATCAACTGCGCGCGAGGCGGCCTGGTCGACGAGCAGGCGCTGGTCGATGCGCTGAATTCCAAGCATGTCGCCGGCGCGGCGTTCGACGTGTTCGTCGAGGAGCCGGCGATCACCAACGTGCTGTTCGGTCATCCCAACGTGATCTGCACGCCGCACCTTGGCGCCGCCACCACCGAGGCGCAGGAGAACGTCGCGCTTCAGGTTGCCGAGCAGATGTCGGATTATCTCTTGAGCGGCGCGATTTCCAACGCGGTCAACTTCCCCTCGATCACGGCGGAAGAGGCGCCGAAGCTGAAGCCGTTCATCGAGCTTGCCGAAAAACTCGGCTCCTTCGCAGGCCAGCTCACCGAAACTGGTATCCTCAAGGTGCAGATCACCTATGAGGGTCATGTCGCCGAGATGAAGACCAAGGCGCTGACTTCGGCGGTGCTGTCGGGCCTGCTGCGGCCGATGCTCGGCGACATCAACGTCGTCTCGGCGCCGGTCATCGCCAAGGAGCGCGGCATGGTGGTCGATGAGATCGTGCGCGCGGCGCAGAGCGATTACGAAAGCCTGATCACGGTCACCGTCACCACCGAGCGGCAGGAGCGCTCGGTGTCGGGCACGGTCTATGCCGACGGCAAGCCGCGGATGGTCGATATCAAGGGCATCCGCGTCGACGCCGAATTCGGCAAGTCGATGATCTACGTCACCAACGAGGACAAGCCGGGATTTATCGGCCGCTTCGCCAGCCTGCTCGGCGACGCCAAGCTCAACATCGCGACCTTCCATCTCGGCCGCACCAAACAGGGCGGCGACGCCATCGCGCTGGTCGAGGTCGACGGCGCGGTGCCGGCGGAGGTGCTCGCCAAGGTGCAGGCGCTGCCGCAGGTGAAGCAGGCCAAGGCTTTAATATTTTAAGTGCCGGCGTTTAATGGCTGTATGATCCAAATCATAACCGTTCACTGCAGATCGCGTTAGAGTGCCTGACTTTTGGGAGGATATATGCGTATTTTAGTGGGCATGATTGCTGCTGTTTTGGCTGGCGGCAGCGCAACACTCGCTGTCGCTCAGCATCAACACAGTCATGATATGTCTGCTCCTAGCGCTCCAGACGCCCGGCAATTTGTAAAGTTTCCTCCGGTGTTGGTTGAGGAAACGTTGGCTAACATGCGTGATCATCTCCAGACTCTACAGGAGATTCAATTACATCTCGGCATGGGTCATACAGACATAGCTGCCAAGATCGCGGAAACACGGCTTGGAATGTCATCGCTAGGGCTGCACGGCGCTGCGGAAGTTTCCAAATATATGCCGCAGGGGATGCAGGATGCCGGGACGGCGATGCACCGCGCTGCAAGCCGGTTTGCAATTACCGCCCAGGACACGGGTGTTACCGGCGATCTAAAGCCGGTGTTTGCGGGGCTGGCGGAAATAACGGCACAATGCGTGGGTTGTCACGCGGGCTATCGGCTAAAATAGCGCACCCAAATGCTGGCATGGGCTTTCGTGCGCGCGAATAGATCGCACGATCTTACGCGTCAGTTGCGCATACGATCAGCACTGGCGCGCGGTGCTAACTCGCGGTCGCTCCTTCAAGATGCGGGCCGACAGGAGCCTCGGTCTCCAGCCGACCATCGCGCAGCCGGAAGATGTGATCGAACCGATCGAGAATCATTTCGTCATGCGTGACGCAGATGATTGCAGCATCTTGTTCGACGGCAATCCGGCGCAGCAGGTCCATCACTATTCTGGCGCGCTGCGAGTCCAGCGGCGCAGTGGGCTCGTCGGCGAGAATAATGCGTGGCCGGTTGGCGAGCGCGCGCGCGATCGCGACGCGCTGTCCCTCGCCGCCGGACAACTGCGATGGCATCGCATGCCTGCGGTGGCCGACCTCCAGGTAGTCCAGCAGTTCGACGGCGCGTGCGAGAGCCGCAGCGGAACTAAATCCGGCAAGGTGGAGCACCACGGCGACATTGTCGGTGGCATCGAGGAACGGCAACAGATTGGGGTACTGGAAAATAAAGCCTATCTTGTCGAGCCGTAGCCGCCGCAAATCTGCCTTGAGCCAGCGATCGTCATAGACCATCTCGCCGTCGAGCGTGATACGCCCGTTACTCGGCTGCAAAATGCAGGCGATGCAGTTGAGAAGGGTAGTCTTGCCCGAACCGCTCGGACCCATGAGCCCGACAACCTGGCCGGGATAGACGTCCATGCTGATGTCGACCAGGGCATTGACCCGTGCAGTCCCCGCGCCGAAAAACTTTGAGAGGTGTTCGGTGCGGACAATCGCTTGTTGGCCGGGCTCGGGCATCGTCCTACCCCGAACTCGCTAGTGCTTCCGCTGGGTCTATTTTAAGCGCCACCCGGATACCCAGCGTGCTGGCGGCAAGGCAGATCACCACCGTGATGAAGAAAACGACGGCGATGCTTTCGAAATCCAGCACGAGCCGCCGCGGAAAGTAAGGCTTGAAGATGAGGACCAGTGCCAATCCGGCGAAGTAACTGAATATTCCCATCGATAGAGCTTGCTCGACGATGAGGCCGACGATGGTCCGATCCGGCGCGCCGACGAATTTGAGGGTGGCGATGGAACGCACCTTGTCCATGGTCAGCGTGTAGACAATCAATGCAATGATGACCGCAGATACGATTATCAACAGTACCATGATCATGAGTTGCTGCTTGCGCGATTTCTCGATGACCTCCTTGCTCAACAAGGTTTCTTGATGGTCTTGCGTAAGCGTTTTGAGGTGCTTCCAGCGCGAAAGCGCGCCGGCGACCTCATTGATTGGAACGTAGGGCGACACCTTGGTAATGACGGCGTTGATCTGGTCGTTCGATTGTAACGCTCCCCCTCGGGAGACTTCACGTCGTTCGGCCGGAGGCGCGAGCTCGAACTGCAGCGCTTGTGCATCGTGCAAGGTGATATAGGCCACGGGATCGCCGGAAGATGTAAGTTCGTCACGCATCAGGCCGACGACGGTGAATTTATGGTCGTGGGAACCCAGGGGAACCTCTTGGCCAAGCGCGAGTCCGGCGGAGCGGTCGACGATCATTTCATAATGGCTGCGCACGATATCGCGCCCGGCCAGAAGTTTGCGCGGACCGCCGGGCCGGTCATGCTCAAAGCCGATAAGGAAAAGGCGGAGCGGTTTGCCGTTCAATTCGGTCTGCACTGATTGGTAGGTGACCGCGCCCGCGCGTTCCACGCCGTAGACCCGGGCAACCACTTCCCGGGTGTCGCCCGGGATTCGCGATGACTCGGCGAAGGGTCCATTGGTCCCGGCCTGCACCACCCAGAGATCAGCGTTCGCGGCGCGGGCCTGCCTCAGCGCGTCGTCGATAAGACCCCCGTAGACACCGGTGATTACGATCACGATGCCGAGCAGCAGGCTTAATCCGAAGTTGGTAAGGACGAAGCGCAGCAGATTGTGCTTGATGTCCCGATACGCCAGATTCATTTGCGTGACTCTGCGCTGATTTTGACGGCGCGGCCGATGCGCAGCCCGCTGCGCAATTGATTGACCGCGAGGGCATTGTCCGGTAGTCCGCCGGCAATCTCATAACGCCCATCGAGCAGCCGATGTCCAAGCGTCACTTCCCGCTGCTGGAGACGCCCGTCCTCGACGGTCCAGATGGTTCCTCGTCCCTGGCCGAGCCGCTCGATTACTGCTTCCGGGACCAGCAGCGCCTGCGGTAGCTGTACCGTCTTGACATAGACCTCTGCCTGCTCGCCGAGATTGAAGTTTGCGGGCAGGAGGTCGAACGCGATCTCCACGCGACGCTCTTCGTTGACGCGATCGCTCTCAGGCTCGATCCTGGCGACCTTTCCCTGAAATCGCTGCTTGGGAAGGGACCGCAGGACGAACTCGGCAGGTTCACCAACCTGGATTTCGCCGGCTTTGCTCTCGTCGATATAGGCGAGCACCCACACCGATTTCGGTTCTATCAGCGTGAACACCGGCTCTCCTGCGCCAAGCGCCGACCCGAGTTCCTTCTGCCGCGCAGTCACCATGGCGTCGTAGGGCGCCGCGAGGGTGTGAAAGTCCAGCGTGGCCGATTCCTGCAGCTCTTGCGCCTTGGCATCGTTGATGGAGGCACGCGCCACCTCAACCTCGCTGGAAGCCAGGTTGAGATCCCCAAGCGCCGCATCCTGGACAGCCTGTGCCGTTTCGGCGGATTCAATTGAAGTCGAGTTGGTCTGAACCAGCTTTTGCCGCCGCTCACTGATGCTCTTGGCATTGGTGTAATTGGCGCGCGCCTTTTCAACGCTCGCCGTCGCCCTCTGAACATTGGCTTCGGCTTGCGCGATGGCTGCTTTTGTTCTGGCGACACGCGCGCGTTGTTCTCGGTCGTCAAGGCGGGCGACAACGGTACCCTTGGCGACGCGATCGCCAACGTCTGCTTTGAGCTCAACGAGCACACCAGCGACCTTGAACCCCACCTTGGACGTGACGCGGGCTTCGACGGTGCCGAGGCCGAAAACCTGGACCGATACATCGTGCTCAATCTGCGAGATCCGCACATTCACCGGACGGAAGAAAAGAGTCCAAGCGCCTAACCCAACGCCGACGATCACTGCCAGCACAATGGCCAGGATAACAAAGCGTTTCCGGGTCATGGATGTCGTCCGATTAAGGAATCCACAGCTTTAATAGTGGTCTGATCAACGTGCAGCCAATTGATCAAGATCAAGGGCGCACGCTTACACTGAACGATATTCGCCAGCCTCAAGCTTGGATCATTGTATTTGCAACGGAGCCTGATGCGACATGGCACAGTCGGCGGCGATTGAGGCGTCCGGGCTTGCATCGCGTGATGCCGCGATGACAACCGGGCTGACCTCGGCCGAAGCTAGCCGCCGGCTGCATGAATTCGGCTCCAACACCGTCGTCGAAAAGATATCGCCAGCCTGGTGGCGGTACCTTGCGAAGTTCTGGACACCCATCCCGTGGCTGCTGGAGGCCGCGATTGTTCTTCAGATCGGACTCGGC
>JBGQCE010000308.1:0-5082 GCA_041495185.1 Bradyrhizobium sp. | reverse complement strand
CTCGAGGACCACCATTGGCGAAAGCCGAGCCCCGGCATGATCCATGACCTGATGGAGCACTGGCCGGTACGGCGCGAAGGCAGTTTTGTCATCGGCGACCGCCCGAGCGATATCGAGGCAGCGGAAGCTGCGGGAATACCGGGCTTCCTGTTCGCAGGCGGCGACCTCGACGCATTTGTGGCGAACGTCATGTCTCAAACGAGCGTCCGATAAATTTGTGCGATCCCGGCGGCTTCCGCATCGAGACTGAATTTCTCAAGCACCCGCGCACGGCCTCGCTCGCCCATTGCAGCGGCTGAAGCCGGATCGCGCATCAGCGGCTCCAGTGCCGCGACAAGCGCGTCAACATCGCCCGGCGGCGTCAATATGCCGGTCACGCCATCCTCGACCACGAGTTCGGCAGCGCCCGCCCGCGACGCCACCAGCGCCGCACCCACCGACATCGCCTCGATCAGCGTCAATCCAAAGCCTTCATTGCGCGAGGTGAAAGCATAGATCGTCAGCCGCCGGTACCAGCGCTGCACGTCCTCGATTTCCAGTTCGCCTGTGATGACGATGCGCGATTGCAGGCTAGCCGCCTCGATCCGCTTTCGCAGATCGTTGGCGAAGCCCGATTGCTCTGATGTGATCGCGCCCACCATGACCGCAGTGAAATCAGGATAGCGCGGCAGCAACCGGCACATCGCCTCCACAAAGACATCGGTGCCTTTCTGCGCGCGCACCCGGCCGAAGCAGCCGATGGCGTAGCGGCCCGGCAATCCGGTTTGCGCGAACGCCGCCGCGCGATTGGCCGGCGGTGCGTAAGTATCGGTATCGACGCCGTGCGGAATGACGGTTGCCTCGCGCTTGAGAAACGACGCCGAGATGTCATTGGTGGCGATGATCGCGTCCATTCGCCTGATCAGCCATCGTGTGATCCAGGTGTGGTGGCGCTGCGCCGCCGAGGTGAACACCAGTTTCAACGGCCAGCCGAGCGATCGCAGCAGCACGCCCACGATCATCTCGTTGTTGCGCCGCGCGTGCCAGATCAGGGAGCTGCGGCGTCGCCATAATTTCGAGAGGTCTGCGATACCGATTGCCGCGATGCCTTCGGGCGCATCGGGACCGAGCCACGCCGCGCGGAACATCTTCGCGAGTTTCGGCGCCACCATGCGATTAGTTGCAGTGACGCCCGAATAGCGCCCGTGCAGATTCGGCACGATCAGCTGCAGATTGTCAGCGGAAATGTTCTCGATTCCCACGTCAGGCTCCGTTTCGCGCATTTCCTATACGCAACATTAAGCATAGTGGCCAGTTCGCTTGCGCTGAAACCCACTCTTCACCGCGCCCCCGATAGCATCGCCCTTATATCGGGAGATAGGTGAGTTCATGACCGTGCTTGTCACCGGCGGCGCCGGCTATATCGGAAGTCATATGGTTCATGCGCTGGCGAAAGCCGGCGAAAGCGTCGTCGTGATCGACAATCTGTCCACCGGATTTTCCCAATTCCTGCCCGAAGGCGTTCCGCTGTTCATTGGCGACGCCGCGGACGAAAACCTCGTCGAAGGCGTGATCGCGGCGCATGGAGTGGAAAGCATCATTCATTTTGCAGGCTCCGTGGTGGTGCCGGATTCGATGCGCGACCCGCTCGCCTATTATCGCAACAACACCATGACCACGCGCAGCCTGCTGAACGTGGCGGTGAAGTGCGGCGTCAACCGGTTCATTTTCTCATCGACCGCGGCGGTATACGGCAATCCCGATCAGGTACCGGTTCCCGAGAACGCCCCGACACGGCCGCTGTCGCCTTACGGCTCCTCGAAACTGATGACCGAAATCATGTTGCATGACACAGCCTCCGCGCACGGCATGAACTATATCGTGCTGCGCTACTTCAATGTCGCGGGCGCCGACCCGCAGGGGCGCATCGGACTTGCGACCGTCGGCGCTACGCATCTGTTGAAGATCGCGGTCGAGGCGGCTACCGGACAACGCGCCAAGATCGACGTATTCGGAACCGACTACCCGACGCCGGATGGAAGCTGCATCCGCGATTTCATTCACGTCAGCGATCTGGCGCAGGCCCATCGCTCCGCGCTGTCCTATCTACGCGCCGGCGGTGCCTCGGCGACGTTGAATTGCGGCTATGGCCGCGGCTACTCGGTGCTGGAGACTATCGAGGCGGTGCGGCGTGTCTCCGGGCGTAATTTTGCGGTTCAATATGCCCCGCGCCGGCCGGGCGATATCATGACCATGATCGCGGACACCAGGCGCATCCGCGCGACGCTCGACTGGACGCCGCAATACGACAATCTCGAGACCATCGCCACGCACGCGCTGGCGTGGGAGTGGAAACTGTCCCGCGAGCGCAGCGGCGACCTGCAGCACGCGGCATCGGCCTAAAATCTCGTTCGGCGCAAGCCCTGATTTGGCTTGAAAAACCCTGATATAGCGGGCAAGGAGACGGACGCTTCGCTTTGGCCCTGACGCGCGGGCGGATGCCTGCTTTAGCGCTGTCAATGGAACGCGGATGACCGAATTTCCAAAGAAAATCACTGACGACCCCTATGGCGCCGCGATCCTGATTCGCCGCCTGATCACCGAGCAGGGAGCCGCCTACTGGCGGCGTTATCTGCTCGCCTTTGTGCTGATGGGGGTCTCGGCGGGCGCGACCGCAGGCTCCGCCTGGATCCTCGGCCAGGTTATCAACAAGGCCTATGTCGACAAGGATGTGCGGGGCATCGCTGTTCTTTCGGGGGTCACCGTTCTGATCTTCATCCTCAAGGGCGCGGCGACCTACGGTCACCAGGTGGTGCTGTCGAAGATCAGCAACGCCATCCTCGCCAACAACCAGCGCAGGCTGTTCGCCAAGCTGATGAACGAAAGCGTTGCCTTCTTCTCGGAGCGGCATTCGTCCGAATTTCTGGCGCGCCTGACATCGGGCGCCTACTCCGTCACGCAAGTGCTCAACCTCCTGATCAATGCGCTCGGGCGCGATCTGCTGCTGCTGATCGGACTGGTCGCCGTCATGCTGATGCAGGACCCCTATATGGCGCTGCTCGGATTTCTGGTGGCGCCGCCGGCGATGCTGGTGCTGCGCAAGCTGGTGAAGCGGATCAAGGGCCTTGCGCATAACCAATTCGCCGGCACCGCCGACATTCTCGAAACCATGCAGGAATCGCTGCAGGGCATTCGCACCGTCAAGGCATTCACGCTCGAACAGACCATGCGCGAGCGGATCGACGCCAGCATCACGGCGGTGGAGCGCAACGCCAACAAGATGGCGCGGGTTTCCAACCGTTCGAGCCCGCTGATGGAAACGCTGGGCGGCTTCGCGGTCGCGGGCGGGCTGATGTATGGCGGCTACAGCGTGGTCGCGACGGGCGCGACGCCGGGTCAGTTCTTTTCGTTCCTGACCGCGTTCCTGATGGCCTACGAGCCGGCCAAGCGGCTGGCGCGGCTCAATATCGAATTGAACAGCAACCTGATCGGCGCGCGCAAATTGCTTGAAATCGTCGACAGCCCTTCCAGCGAACCCAGCGACGACGACAAGCCGGCGCTGAAACTCAGCGATTCGCGGGTCGAATTGCGTGACGTCACCTTCACCTACCGTCCGAACGAGCCGGTGCTCAACCGCATGAGTTTTGTCGCCGAGCCCGGAAAGGTCACCGCGCTGGTCGGCCCCTCAGGCGGCGGCAAATCGACGGTGCTGGCGCTGCTGCTGCGGCTCTACGACGTGAGCGAGGGCGATATCCTGATCGACGGGCAGGCGATTTCGGGCGTATCGCGGAAGTCGCTGCGCCAGCAGACCGCCTATGTCGGGCAGGACGTCTATCTGTTCCGCGACACCATCGGAGCGAACATCGCGTTCGGCAAGGTCGGCGCGACCGAAGCCGAGATTGTGGCCGCCGCAAAGGCGGCCTGCGCGCACGAGTTCATCATGGGCTTTCCGCTGGGCTACGACACGCCGGTCGGCGAGCACGGCACGCAACTGTCGGGCGGCCAACGCCAGCGCATCGCGGTTGCGCGTGCGCTGATCAAGAATGCGCCGATCATCCTGCTCGATGAGGCCACCGCGGCGCTGGATTCGGAGTCCGAACAGCAGGTGCAGGAAGCGATCGAACATCTCTGCCAGAACCGCACCACCATCGTCATCGCCCATCGCCTGCACACCATCATGCACGCCGACGCCATCCTGGTGGTCGAGGGCGGCGAGATCGTCGAACGCGGGCGGCATGACGATCTGCTTCGCCGCGGCGGGCGCTATGCGTCATTCTTCCGGATTCAACACCGCGATGCTGGCCCGCTCACGCTGGCGCCGGTCAGCGCAACCGCGTAAAGCATGGATACAAGATTCTGTCCCTCACCCCTCCCCTCCGAGACCCCTTCATGAGCGCCACATCCTTTGTCATTCCTGCCCCTCCGCAAGCTTCGCTTCCCGTCGCCGGCGACAGCAAATCGTTTCCGGTTCGCCGCATCTGGTGCGTCGGACGTAACTATCTCGAGCACATCCGCGAGATGGGAAATGACGAGCGCGCGCCGCCGTTTTTCTTCGCCAAGCACGCCGACATGCTCGAGCCGGATGGAGCCACCATCCCCTACCCGCCGCTGACCAAGGATCTGCATCACGAAGTCGAATTGATCGTGGCGATGAAGAGCGGCGGCCTCAATATTCCCGCCGACAAGGCGCTCGACCACGTCTACGGCTACGGCGTCGGCATCGACCTCACCCGGCGCGACCTGCAGCTGGCCGCGCGCAAGAAAGAGCGGCCGTGGGAAGTCGGCAAATCGTTCGACCATTCCGCGCCCTGCAGCCCGTTGCAGCCGGCCTCGAAAATCGGCCACCCGGCCAAGGGAAAGATCTGGCTTTCGGTCAACGGCACCGAACGGCAGAAGGGCGACCTCACCGAATTGATCTGGAGCGTACCTGAGATCATCGCGAAGCTGTCGGAGCAGGTCTCGCTCGGCGCCGGCGACATCATCATGACGGGAACGCCGGCCGGCGTCGCGGCACTGTCGCCCGGCGACAAGATCGAGTGCGGGGTCGACGGCGTCGGCACCCTGAAGGTTACGATCGGCAAGCCGGCATAACCGCGCTCCGCG
>JBGQCE010000307.1:0-5095 GCA_041495185.1 Bradyrhizobium sp. | reverse complement strand
TGGCGAGAGACCTTCCGGGTGAACGTCGACGGGACCATGCTCTGTTGCCGCGCCGCCATTCCGGCGATGCGGCGGCAGGGTTATGGCACGATCGTCAACATCGGCTCGGTCAGCGGCGTATCGCCTTACGAGACCGGCGCTGCCTATGCGGCTTCGAAAGCGGCAGTGGCCATGCTCACGCGGGCGCTGTCGCTCGAAGTCGGTCGCTACGGGATTACCGTCAATTGCATCGCACCCGGATCGATCCGTCATCGAGCCGGGGCCGATCCTGACGCGGAGGCGCCGAACATTCCGATGGGCTACCACGGCAAGCCAAGTGACGTGGCCGAAATGGTCGCCTTTCTGGCGTCGAACGCGGGACGATACATGACAGGCGCGACGCTTGTCCTCGACGGCGGCGCAACCACAGGAAGAGCGCGCGCTACATAGTGCCGACAGTCTCTGGAGGAATGCCATGTCCATTGCTTACATGCCGGCGGACGCCGCCGTCGCGATCAACGATATGCTCGATTGTTGCGCGGTCGTGAAGCCGGGCCAGAACGTGTTGATTCTCGCGGCTATCGACGGATTGCACGGCGGTCGCAATCTCGTCGACGAACAGACAATCGCTTGGATTCGGTCGGGAGTGCAGTCGCGCGCCGCGTACCCTACCGTGATATGGGTCGACATGCCGAGCCGTCCGAATGTGATCTGGCCCGATATTCCGACGCCGGAGGCGGCCTGGAAGATTCCACCGATCGTCAAGGCGGCGATGAAGGGCGCCGATCTGTTGATAAATCACATCAGCGATCTCTCGTCTGAAGAACACCTCAAGGAGTTTCCCGAGCTCTTGAAAGAGCTGAAGCTGCCGATGGTCCGCAATATAGCGACAACAACGGGACTGTTAATGAGCGACTGGGCGCGCACGCCGCACGATCTCATCGCCGAGATCCGCTACCGCATGGCGGAACTGATTAACCCCGACGAAACGTGGAGCCTAACCCACCCGAACGGAACGCATCTGGAAGGCAAGGTCGGGTCGCCGGGGCGTGGCGGCGAAGGCTACGCCTACTGGCGTCGCGATGGCTACTATCGTCCGTTCCCGGACGGCATCTATCCGGCGGTGAATCCTGTCGGGACCAACGGCATCTATGTGTTCGATCAGATGATGCCGGTTTGGGCGAAAGAGATCGGCGTGCCGGTCCGTTTTTCCGCGCCGGTGCGGATCTCGGTTGAAGACAATCAGATGACGAAGATCGAGGGCGGCGCGGAAGCGACAGCCATTCGTGGATTCCTCGAAGCGCTCGCGCGGCGCGTCGGCGAGAAGAACGCCTTCGAAATCCGCGGACCGCACGGCGGCGTGCATCCGCACGCGATCGTGTCGCCGGCGCAGTGCCCGGATGAGGAATATCGCGAATTCGTCGCGTCGTTCCACACCGGTGCAGTGCACATGCACCTCGGGCAGGCGGGCAAGAGTGCGTCGTTTCCGTTCAATCTGCACACGGCGGCGGAAGCGCGCGGCGCGACGTTCAAGGTCGGCAGCCATGTGCTGCATGACCGCGGCCGGCTCGCGGTCGCCGATGATCCGCGCGTGACGGCGGTGGCGGCGCGCTACGCCGGACGACCGGGTATGCAATAAAAGTCAGCTTAACGACGAAAAGCCAGGATTTGCCCCGGTATTTTCAGTTGCCCATAGGGTTTGAAGCTCAGGCGGCGCCGCGGAAGTTGGGGCGCTTCTCGATTACCATTGTGCCGGTCTCGTTGTTGTAGCGGCCGCGGGCGATGTTCTCCAGATTGGTGCCGGTGACGCGGATGAAGCGCGCGCCGGCGGGGTAAGCGATGGAGTGGATGGCGCGGTCCTGGAAGATGCCGGCCTGGCCGCGCTCTATGCGGTAGGTCTTCGCCGTTTCGATGGTTGCCTTGCCGGCAACCGAGCCATCGTCGGTGCGCTTCCATTCGGTCATGTCGGTATGTTTGACCGCCTGGCCATAAATCGCCCAGGAGTCGCCATGATCGTGCGGTCCACCGGTATAGTCCCGGTCCATGACATGCGCCAAGATTTGAAAGCCGAGTTCCGGGTCCTCATACAATAAATTGGTGCCGACGCTGGCGTCGGGCGCGCAATTGGCGGCGACGAAATCGTCGTTCATCAGCAAGTCCCGCAATTTTGTCCACACCGTATCGCGTCCCGCCGGGCCGGGGTCGGCCTTGAGGATGCGACGGCAGTCGGCGGCAAAGTCATCGAGCGTGTAAGCCATATTGTTTTCTCTCGATCTTGCGGAAATTCTAACAACTTTTTTGTGACGCGAGCATTAACGCCGGACCACGGAGTTGTCAATCGCCGTTCGGCTAGATGATAGGTTGGCCGGTGCGGCACAGCTGCTGCGTAAGCAAATCCGCTCGTGGCTCTCGGGTCTTCGAAATTCTCCGCCGACCTTGCTCTGACGAAGGATTGTAGGATAGAAACACGTTCGAGCAGTGAAACAGGATACGAAGGAGACGCGACGTGTCCGATTTGAATTCAGAACTTACCGCCAACCCATATAAAGCTGACCAGAGGCGAAACGAAGTTAAAGCTTATACCTACGACCGCTGGATGGAGTCGGTCGGGATTCCGATTCATCGTGGGTACTTTATCGAAGACTTGCGCACCGTGGAGCTTGGCTGGTGGGATGAGCGCCAGTGCGACGCAGCGTTCATTCAGCTGACCGGTCAAGAAGGTATTACTTCGGCGATCGTTATGGAGATTGCGCCGGGGAAATCGTTGCCGCCGATGAAGTTCGCCCTCGACGAGATCATCTACGTGCTGCAAGGCCACGGCGTGAGCACGGTTTGGCGCGCTGACGGCGGGCCGAAGAAAACTTTCGAATGGCAAGATCGCAGTTTATTTCACGTCGCCTCCAACAGCAATTTGCAGTTGGGGAACATGCGCGGCGACAAGCCGGTGCGCTTGTTGCGCTATAGCTATTTCCCCCTTGCCACCTCGCTGGTCACCGAACCGCAATTCTTTTTTAACAATCCGTATCAGACGGCCGCCGCTTCGGCCCAAGAAAGCGAAATGTATTCCCAAGCTAAGCTGGTCGAAAACGGCGATCCTGAACTTGCCTGGGGTAGCAGTCGAGTCTACTGGCACGGCAACTTTTTCCCCGACATGGCCGCGTGGGACAAGCTCACGACCAACCGTCGCGGCGGTATGAGCGTGATCATCATGTTTCCCAGCTCGGAAATGTCTTGCCACATGTCGGTGTTTCCGACACGCACGTATAAGAAGGCACATCGCCACGGCCCAGGACGCGTCATCGTGATTCCAGCGGGCGAAGGCTACTCTGTGCTCTGGGAGGACGGCAAAGAAAAAATTGTTGCGCCCTGGCACGAGGGCAGCATGTTCGTGCCGCCCAACAAATGGTTTCACCAGCACTTCAACGCCGGCGGCACACCGGCGCGTTATCTTGCGCTCCATCCGCCGCGGCAGTTTCGCGGCCACGCGGAAAAGATCGAAGACCGCGACAAAGACATGATCGAATACATCGCTGAAGATCCGTGGATCCGCCAGAAATTTGAGGGCGAGCTGGCTCAACGCGGACTGACCACGCTGATGCCGGCGGATGCCTATAGTGCCGACAGTTACGACTGGCACCCAGGCAAAGTAAGTGTTTGAAAGGCGGGCAGCTTGAACGTTGCCTCGACCCTTTCAAATCTGGCGAGGTGATGATCGAGCGGCCGTAAATCGGGCTGCTAGGCAGTAGAGAAACAGGGAGAGATACAATGACACGCATTGCCATTCTAAAGACCGACGAGATGAACGACGAACAGCGCGCGGTGATCGAAGCGTCCAAGGCCAACGGCAAGCCGTACGGTGGACCGTTCTGGGCGTATATTCGTAATCCTAAACTGATGCAGTGCGTCCAGAACACAGCAGACTGTATCGCCGATAGCGCGCTGTCTCCACGCGAACAGCAGATCGTCACCTTGACCGTGGCGCGCTTCTGGAACGCGAAATATCCGTGGGCAGCGCAGAGCCGCAACGGTCTTAAAGTTGGACTCACTCAGCAAGAGATCGACGCCATCAACGCCCGCGCCGCGCTGCCGACCGCTGACAAGCGCGAATTGCTGGCGCATCAGATCGCCAAGGAACTGCTAGCCGACAAGGGACTCAGCGCTGCCACTTATGCAACCGCTGAAGCATGCTTCAGCACTGAAGAGCTGGTCGCTCTGGTTGCCCGGGTCGGCGCGTTCTCGATGACCTGTTGCACGGCCAACGCGTTCGATATCACGCCGGCCGACGACGCGCCGGACCGCCTTAAAGCTTAGAACGCGCGTTGAATCTCGAGATTTGACCGACCAGAGAAAAAGAGGACAACAAGATGACGCTGCCGCTTGAACGTTTTCGCATGCTCGATCTGACCAGGCTAGTGCCGGGCCCGATGGCGACGTGGATGCTTGCCGATCTCGGCATGGATGTTCTGAAAATCGAGGACGTCGCCGATCGCAGCGCCTACCGCGATCAACAGGCGGCCCGGGCATCGAGGGACAATCGCTCCGTCAATCTGGAAGCGCTCGAACGTGAGGCTCGGTCGAATGCCTGGGACCACACGCACCGAAATAAGCGCAGCATCGCGATCAACCTTCAGAAGCCGCAAGGCCAAGCGATCTTCCATCGGCTGGTCGCGGACGCGGACGTCTTCTTCGGTTCGTTTCGTCTCGGTGTTTACAAGCGCTTGGGCGCCGACTACGAGACGCTTAGCAAGATCAACCCTCGGTTGATCTACGCTACGCTCAGCGGTTACGGCTTTGGCAACAGCTTTACTGAATGGCCCGGCAACGAGCGCAATGCGCAGGGGTTGTCCGGGGTGAGCGCGTTAACTACGGGACAGGACGGCGAGCCTGCGGACATGCTCTTCCAGCCTGTGGACAGCTATTCTGCGGCATTGGCAGTGATATCGATCCAGGCTGCCCTGTGGGCGCGGGAGCAAACCGGACGCGGGCAACAGGTCGACATCGCCTTGGTGGAAGGTGGCACTGCTTTTGTCAATGCTAACGTACCCGACTACTTCCGCAAAAAGAGCGTGCGCAAGCGCGGTTTTCCAAGCATCGGCAACTTGAGATGCAAGGACGG
>JBGQCE010000306.1:0-5096 GCA_041495185.1 Bradyrhizobium sp. | reverse complement strand
CGCGCCGACCGATGTCGCCGGTGCGATACCAGCCGTCGTGCAGCGCCTCGCGCGTTGCTTCTTCGTTGCCCCAATATTCGTAGAATACGTTGGGGCCGCGCACCGCGATTTCCCCGGGCATGTCCGGCGGCAGTTCGGAGCCGGAATCATCGATCACTGCCGCCTCGCAACACAGGCCGGGGAGGCCGGTCGAGCCGGCGCGCGAAAGGTCGCCGCCGAGACGGGTGTAGATTGCGACCGGACAGGTTTCGGTCGAGCCATAGACCTGAAGCACGGGTACTCCCCGCGCGACAAAGCGATCGATCAGGTGTGGGGGCACGATGGTTGATCCGGTCGAGATCGCCTTCAGCGAGGACAGGTCGGTTGAGGCCCAATCGGGATGGTCAGTCACCGCTTGAATGGTCGCGGGCACCAGCACCGTCAAGGTCGGATGGTCGCGCTCTATTGCCGTGAGCGTGGCGTCCGGCGTGAAGCGCGAATGGATCGTCACGGTCGCGCCGAAGTGCAGCGCCGGCGTGGTCTGAATGTTGAGGCCACCGACGTGGAAGAAAGGCAGCACGGTAAGCACATGATCATCCGACGTGAGGCAGTGCATGTGCTGGCTCATCACCCCGTTCCATAGCAGTGCCTCCTGTCGCAGCACCGCGCCCTTGGGCCTCCCGGTGGTGCCCGAGGTGTAGACGATCAGCAGCGGGCAGGTGAGGTCGGTATGCGGATTGCGGCCGTCGCCGCTTGCGCGCGTCAGCATCGTGTCGAATGCACCTCCTCGCGGAGGCACAAAATCGAGCCCGACTATGCTGGTATCGGGCAAGCTTTTTTGCAGCGTGGGGAGAATTTCCGCAAAGGCCCGTTCGAGTACCAGCACCTTTACTGACGCGTCTGACAGGATGAACAACTGCTCCGCGACGGCAAGGCGCCAGTTCAGCGGCACCAGCATGGCGCCGAGCCTCGCACAGGCATAGAGCAGCACGAGATAGTCCGGCCGGTTCAGGCTGAGGATCGCGATCCGATCGCCGCGGCTGATCCCGAATTCTGCCTTCAGCGCGCGCGCGGTTTGCTCGATGCGTGCACTGAATGCACCGTAAGTCAGAATCCCGCCCTTAAAAATGGTCGCGGGCTTGTCGGGTGCGAAAGCGGCGTTGCGCTCGATCAGACTGCAGAGATCCACAGTCAATCGTCCGATTCGCCGGTCTCGTACAGCGCCTCGCGGCCGATGCGGTCGAGACAGAGTTCGGCGGTCCACGGCAGCATCAGCGAACCGCAGCGGCTGTCGCGATAGATCCGCTCCAGCGGCAGCGATTTCAGCATTGCCTGGCCGCCGCAGGTGCGGATCGCCAGCGTTGCGATTTCGTTGGCGCCTTCCATCGCGGAATATTGCGCGGCATAAGCGCGCAGTACTTGTTCTTTGGTTGGATTAGCGCGCGCCTCCGTGATCGCCTGAAACCAGATAGCCTTGACCTGCTCGAGCTTGATCTGCATCTGCGCCACCGCGATCTGCTTGGTCGGATACATCCGGCGCTTGACCGGCGGCGTGCCCGGCACCTCGCCGCGCAGATAGCGTACGGTGAAATCGTAAGCCGCTTGCGCGAGGCCGATATAGGTTGGTGACAGCGTCAGGAACATATGCGGCCAGCGCATCGCCGCCTGGAAATAGACGCCACGCGGCATCAGCGCCGCATCCTCCGGCACGAAGACGTCCTTGAACAATAGCGTGCGCGACACCGTGCCGCGCATACCCAGCGGATCCCAATCGCCGACCACGGAGACGCCATCGGTCTTGGCTGGTATCGCAAGGTAGAGCGTGTTGCGTCGGGAAGCTTTTTCGCCTTCCGCGATTTCGGTGCAGAGTACGCCGTAATAATCGGCATGGCCCGAAAGCGAAGCGAAAATCTTTTTGCCGTTGACGAGCCAGCCGCCCTTGACCGGCTTCGCCTCGGTGCCGAACGCAACGCCACCTGCTGCTGCCGCGCCGCCTTCCGAAAAGGGCTGCGAATAAATCGCGCCGCCGTCGACGATGCGCCTGTAATGCACGGCGCGCCGGCGCTCGTGTTCGGCGCGGGTGGCAGTGTCCATCTCGAGATCGTCGGCCAGCGGTCCGGACCACAGCGTCGAACAGACATGCATGTTCCAGGTCAGCGCGGTCGCTCCGCAATAGCGGCCGATCTCGGCGGCCGCGATCGCATAGGTCTGATAGTCGGCGCCGAGGCCACCATGCTTCCTGGGGATGGCGATGCCAAGCAGGCCGGCGCGATGCAGATCCCGGTAATTCTCGGTCGGGAATTTCGCGTCGCGATCATAGGCTGCCGCGCGGCCCGCGAATACGCTCCGGCCAAGCTCGCGTGCGGTCGCGATGATTGCGGCCTGTTCGTCATTCAGCCGGAACGCCTGCGAACCGAAGATCGGCGCATCCAGATCGGTTTCCTCGGCCGCCGTCACGCTCTTACTGGCTTGCACCGTCATCATGCCGTCACTTGTGTTGCAGCCACATTGGCTTTCAGGAATTGATCCAGCGCGGCGTTAAAGGCGCCGGGGCGCTCGAGATTGGCGAGGTGGCCGACGCCTTCGAGTTCAACGTATTTCGCGGATGGAATAAAGGTAGCCATTTTCGCCAGCATCGGCGCCGGCGCATTGTTGTCCTTTGAGCCCGACAGCACTAGCGTCGGCACTGCAATATTTTTCAGCGCGCTGCGCAGATCGAACCCCATTAGCGCCAGCATGGTGGCGCGATAGGTGGCCTCGGGAACGCTGGCCATGCAGTCGCGCGCAAGATCCATACCGCTGGCGTCGGGATCGTCACCGACCAATTCCCCGACAAGCGACGGTGCGAGTGTGACCAGAGTCTCGCCGCGATCGAGCGGGCCAAGCCGCGCCGCGATGAAGGATTTCTGCCAGTCGCCGTCGGGTTTGCCGAACGCGGGGCTGGTTTGTGCGAGAACGACGGCTCTGGCGATATCCGGGTTCTTTGCCAACAACTGCTGAACGATCATGCCGCCGATCGAATGCCCGACAAGGATGGGTTTTGTGGCGTCGGTCTGTTGCAGGAAATCCTGCAAGGCATCGGCGAGGGCGGCAATGCTGACCGTTGAAAGCGGCGACGAGCCGCCATAGCCAGGCATGTCCCACGCGATAGTGCGATAACGATCGCTGAAGGCGTCGATCTGACCGCGCCACGCCCGCGCCGCGCCGCCGATTCCATGCAGGAATACCAGCGGCGGCGTGCCGGGATCGCCGGCGGCCTCATAGCTGAAACGGCCATCCCTGGTTTTCATAGGCGCGAGATGAGGCACGCCGGATCTCCGGTTAAGTCGGACTTTTCGATGCTAACAGGACCGCGGTGGTTGAAAAGAGATAATTTTATGTTTAAAGGAATTTCCGGATCGGCGGTGCTGGCATGCCCGATCAGTCATTGGCCTCGGGAGGCAGGAAGTTCACTTCGTGCTCGGCGGAGATGCGGACGATTTCCGCGACATCCGTCAGATTGTGCAGCCGGTTGAACAGCGCTTCCAGCTTTTGCGTCGGCGATACCCAGAAAAGCGCCCGCGCCGGCTTGTCCGACTTGTTGAAATAGCCGTGCGAAATGCCGCGGGGCAGCCGAACCAGATCGCCAGCCTTGGCCTGCACCCAAACACCATCCAGTTTCAGGTCCAGCATGCCATCCTGGACGAGGATAAATTCATCCTGGGTGGGATGGATATGGACGGGGACAAACTGGCCAGGATCGCTGTTGGTCTCGAACGCGAAGGTCGAGTCCGTCACCGCTTTCGGGAAATAAACCTGTCCAAGAATATTCCAGGTCTTGCCGGAATATCCCGTTCCGTTCCGCGTGATGCCTTTTTCGAGCGCTGCCATGATATCTCATCCTCTTGCCAGTCAGGCAGACGCTACCTGCGGCGCTTCATCTGTCAAGCACGCATCATCGACGCTGCAAGTGCTCAACGCGAGTTGATTTCTTGCAAAAGCTTGAAGTCTAAAATATACGCAAGTCTCTACGTCGATAGACTCATTGGGGGAGGCTGCGCATGTCCGGACTGCCGCGTTCCTCCCATGCGCTGGTCACCGGCGGCGGGCGAGGCATCGGCCGCGAGATCGCGTCTGCGCTCGCGCGCGCGGGAGCAACGGTTACCGTGCTCGGCCGCAATCGCAAGACACTGGATGATGCCGTTGCCGCCGGGGCCGCGCACTTCGCAGGCGTTGCCGATGTCGCGGATCAGGCCGCCGTCAGCGCCGCGATTGCGCAGGCCGCAGGCCGCCAGCCGATCGATATCCTGATTGCGAATGCAGGGATTGCGGAGTCGGCGCCGTTCGGAAAGTCAGATGCGGCGCTGTTCCGGCGGATGATGGATGTCGACTTCATGGGCGTGGTCCATACCATCCAGGCCGTGTTGCCTGCGATGAAGGACCGGCGCTATGGCCGCATCGTCGCCATCGCATCGACTGCCGGCCTCAAAGGTTATGCCTATGCCAGCGCTTATAGCGCCGCAAAACACGCCGTTGTCGGCTTGGTGCGCTCGCTGGCCTTGGAACTGGCGAGCACGGGTGTGACCGTCAATGCGGTGTGCCCGGGTTTCACCGACACCGATCTGCTTGCCGGCAGCATCGACAACATCATGAAAAAGACCGGCCGCAGCCACGAGCAGGCTGTCGCTGAGCTTTCCAGGTACAATCCGCAAGGCCGCCTTGTGACGCCAGCCGAGGTCGCCGACACCGTGCTTTGGCTTTGCGGCGAGGGAGCCGGCGCGATCACCGGACAGGCCATCGCTGTTGCAGGCGGAGAGGTCTAGGGTACGCACGTAGTGCGCAAAGCCTGACAACAATCGATGATATTCCCCAGGGAGATCCCATGAGCACATCAGCTAATCCCGTCACGCTGCCATTGGCACAATATTCTCCCAAACATTTCCTGCTGGCAGTGGCTGACGGCGTGGCGACGGTGACACTGAACCGCCCGGAGCGAAAAAATCCACTGACATTCGAGAGCTATCGCGAACTAACGGATTTCTTCCGCGCCTGCGCCATGGACGATGATGTAAAGACTATCGTGGTGACCGGCGCCGGCGGTAATTTTTCGTCAGGCGGCGATGTATTCGAGATCATCG
>JBGQCE010000305.1:0-5106 GCA_041495185.1 Bradyrhizobium sp. | reverse complement strand
TGCTGGGCATTCCGTCCGGGACCGTCGATAGATGCAGTACACTTTACCGGCGCCGAGCCGCAGGGAGACGCGCATCGCGTCCATGGCGGTATTGCCGGCGCCGATCACGGCGACGCGCTTGCCGAGTGGAAGCGGGGTGTCATAATTCGGGAATTCCTTCGCCCGCATCAAGTTGCAGCGGGTCAGCAATTCGTTTGCGGACAGTACGCCGTTGAGCGAATCGCCGGGGATGCCGAGCATCGATGGATAGCCAGCGCCGGTGCCGATGAAGACGGCATCGAAGCCGAGCTCGTCGCGCATCTGTTCGATGGTGAACAGACGGCCAACGAGCGTATTGCATTCGAACTTAATGCCGAGCTTGCGTAGATTCTCGATTTCCGCGTCGACAACTGCGTTGGGAAGCCGGAAATCCGGAATGCCGTATTTGAGCACGCCGCCGGCCTGATGGAATGCCTCGAAAACCGTCACATCACATCCAGCTTTGGCCATGTCCGCCGCACAAGCCATGCCGGCGGGTCCCGAACCGACAATTCCAACCTTGAAGCCGCTCGGCTCGATATAGGGAATGTTGGTCCATTTTTCTTTGATGGCATGGTCGCCGACCCAGCGTTCGAGGCGGCCGATCGCCACCGGCTCAAGCGTCTCTCCCACCACGCAGACGCCCTCGCATTGTGTTTCTTGCGGGCAGACGCGGCCACACACCGCCGCCAATAGATTGCTTGCGGTGATGACGTTGTAGGCACCGCGGAAATCCTTGGCGCTGATCGCCTCGATGAATTTCGGGATGTTGATATTAACCGGGCAACCCGCGACACAGGCCGGGTCGGGGCACAACAGACATCGCTCCGACTCGTTGAGGGCTTCATCCAGCGAGTAACCGCAATTCACTTCGTCGAAATTCTTGACCCGCATCCGCGGGTCTTGTTCTCGCACAGGTGTCCGCTTTTGAGGGATGTTTCGGATTGTCTTCTTCTTGGCCATGCGGCAAATCCCTTGCGACGAGCCGGTTATCTTGAAGTTGCCGCTGGGCGGCCGATAGCGAACCGAAAGGCTTGATGCTGGCGCACGTTATCCCCCGAGCGTTTCGTCAAACGGGTCGGGCAGGTCTAATGCCGAATTAGCCACCACGCCTCCCTTCAATTCCGAGGGGACCTGATCCGTCATTCGGCAGTGTTCCGACCAGCGATTCAGAGCGGCTTTTTCCTCTTCGGCATATCGCTTAAGGCGCATTATCAGATCGTTGAAATCGACCTTGTGCCCATCGAAATCAGGGCCATCGACACATGCAAACTTCACTTGATCGCCGATCTTGACCCGACAGCCGCCGCACATCCCGGTGCCATCGACCATAATTGGGTTGAGGCTGACGATCGTCTCGATCGCATGCGGGCGAGTGGCCTCGGCGCAGGCCTTCATCATGATGGGCGGGCCAATCGCGATAACCTCGTCGATATCACTATGTTCCGCGATCGCGAGCTTGATGCCATCGCTGACGAAACCCTTCATTCCGGCAGATCCGTCGTCAGTGCACAAAATCAACTCATTGCAGCAGGCTTTGAATTTCTCCGCCCAAAAGACCAGGTTCTTGGTACGAAATCCGAGAATGCCGATCACATATGCGCCATTCTCTTTGAATCCACGGGCCTGCGGGAAGATTGGTGCGACGCCCAGACCCCCACCAACACAGACGACCTTTTTCTTTCCTGCGAGCGGGCTTGGCACCCCCATGGGCCCAACCAGCCCATAAAGCGTGGTCCCGACCTGACAGAGCTGCTGCATCTCCTTGGTTGACTTACCGACCGCCTGGACGACCAAAGTCACGGTTCCATTTGCGCGGTCGAAGTCGGCGATCGTCAGGGGAATCCGTTCACCGGACTCATGCGACATCACAATGACGAATTGACCTGGCCGAGCGGCTCTCGCCATCAGCGGATGATGGATGACCAACGAATAAGTAACGTTGGAAAAATCTTCACGAGCCAGAATTTTAAAACCGGCGGGATTTGCGGAAATCATCGATTCGACTCGCGGACGTGATCAGCAAAATCGAAATAATTCTCGACGGTTGATAAAGTTACGCATTGATCTAACGCAAAGAAAAGCACCGAATTGACATTGATCCTTAAATTGCAAGTAGGAGGATCGTCGCAGGATCGTCGCGGGGGGTGCCGGCAAAACTCCTCGCGCTCATCGACGAGTTGATTGGAATGATACTGTTGTACGAGGGGGGTAGCCGTTCGACTGCCTTGTGCACCAGCAGGCCGAAAACAGAACCTTAACCGTAGCTAGTCAACCAGCATTGACAGCAGCCCCGCATGGTTCAAGGATAGCATTCCGAAGTCAGGCACGGAGGTTGTCTATGGTACCACCGGGTCAGAATGCCGCGATGGTTGCTGTCGCAAACGCTCGGGCGCTAGCATAGCGGGAATAAACGGACGGCACGCCGGGAGCGGCTCTCGCGGGTCGCATCAGTTAGGCAAGACCCCAATTTGGCCGCTCCCGACGCGCACATTGTATTTTATTCTACCTCAGCCTGATTTTGAAGAACGGCTGCGAGGCGGTCTTTCTTTTTGAATTCAAAATCTATTTCTTGCTGACGGTCGCGATCGCACGCTCGCGCCGCCGTCCACCGGCGGCGTCACGTCGGTGATAAAGCAGCTTACTCATTCGAAGATGTCCGCGTCAGCGCCACATCCCGCGCATGCGGGCGCCAACGTCGATGCGTGGACCCTGGTTTGCGGAACGATCTGCTGCACTAGCTACCGCCAGCGGCCAAGTTGTCTTTTCGAACAGGCCAAGCAGACGATCGGGAATGAAACGGGTTCTTGACGCATAGACGTGGCGGTCGCCTTGCGCATGTTGGCCGTGTGTGAAAAACCGCTGCGGCACGACTAGATGTAGGTTGTCCTTTGCGCGGGTCATGGCGACGTAAAGCAACCGACGTTCTTCTTCGAGCTCCGCTGTTGTTCCGGCACCGAGGTCCGAGGGCATGCAGCCATCGACCACGTTGAGCACGAACACAGACTTCCACTCCTGGCCCTTGGCGGAGTGGATCGTCGACAGGATCAGATAGTCCTCGTCGAGCAAGGGAACCCCGGCCTGGTCGCTGGTGGCGTCGGGTGGATCGAGCGTCAGTTCGGTGAGGAAGTGTTCACGCGAAGGATATCCGCTAGCAATCTGTTCAAGTTGGATCAGATCGGCGCGACGGGTCTCGGCATCCTCGTGGATTCGGTCCAAGTGCGGCTCGTACCACAGGCGGGCGCGTTCGAGGTCGGACGGCCAGCTTGAATGACGAAGGCCCGCGACGACGCCGATGAACACTTTCCAGTCGTCGCCTGCGCGCGGCGGCGTCGGCGCGTGTGCAAGCGCCGCAATGGGATCGGCGCCGTCAGCCATGTGATCGAGCACCCGCTGCGCCGAAGTCGGGCCGACGCCGGGGATAAGATGCATCAACCGAAACCCGGCAACACGATCGCGCGGGTTCTCGACGAAACGCAGCAGCGCCAACAGATCCTTAATGTGAGCGGCATCGAGGAACTTCAGGCCACCGAACTTGATGAACGGGATGTTGCGGCGAGTCAGTTCAACTTCCAGCGGACCGCTGTGGCTGGATGTCCGGAACAGCACGGCCTGCTGCTTCAGGAGCGTGCCGGATTCCCGGTTTTCCAGAATGTGTTCGACAATGCAGCGGGCCTGGTCGGCTTCATCGCGGACGGTAACAAGCTGAGGTTTCGCGCCCGACGTTCGGTCGGTCCAGAGATTTTTGGTGAAGCGTTCCTTGGCCAGATCGATCACGCCGTTGGCGGCGGCGAGGATCGTTTGCGTTGAGCGATAATTGCGGTCGAGCGTGATGATGTCGGCAGGGGGACTGAATTGCACGGGAAAGTCGAGAATGTTGCGCACGGTCGCGGCACGAAACGAATAGATCGATTGGGCATCGTCGCCGACGACAGTTAGCCCGTGACCACCGGGCTTGAGCGCCAACAGGATCGACGACTGCAGCCGGTTCGTGTCTTGGTATTCGTCCACGAGAACATGATCGAATCGGCCGCCGATCTCTTCGGCCAGGCTGGGATCGTTCATCGTCTGCGCCCAGTAGAGCAAGAGGTCGTCGTAATCGAGCACGTTCTGTTTCTGCTTGGCCTCGACGTAGGCTGCAAACAACTCTTTCAGTTCGGCCGCCCAGCCGGTGCACCAGGGAAATGAAGATCCCAAGACCTGCTCGATAGGCGTCTCGGCGTTGACGCATCGTGAGTAGATCGCGAGGCAAGTGCCTTTGGTCGGAAACCGGCTCTCGGTCTTTGAGAGGCCGAGGTCGTGCCGGATCAGATTCATCAAATCAGCGGAATCTTCGCGGTCGTGGATCGTGAATGCGGGATCGATACCGATTTGATCTGAATAGTCACGCAGGAGACGCGCGCCAATGCCGTGAAAGGTGCCGGACCAGGCCAGCGCATCCGCCATGACGCTGGCATTATCGCCCATCACCTTGCGGGCTATTCGCTCGACGCGCTTCGTCATTTCGGAAGCAGCACGGCGGGAAAACGTCATCAGCAGAATGCGTCTGGGGTCGGCACCGTTCACGATCAGATGGGCAACCCTATGAGCAAGCGTGTTCGTCTTGCCGGACCCGGCGCCGGCGATCACCAGCAGGGGCGACCGTGGCCTGCAGTCATTCTCCAGTACACCATGCTCGACGGCCCGGCGTTGTTCTGGATTAAGGCTTTCGAGATAGGCAGCAGCCGCTGACACGTCCATATTCTTCCCCGGGGTCGAATTGAACGGTCACTGATTCTCGCTTTGTTCGCAATGGTGCAGGAAAGGAAGCCAGGCCGCTTAGTCGGCTTCCGATGCGGCCCACGCAGATGTGGTTGCAACGCGGGCTTGGGGCGTTCGGCCGCGACGATATTCCGTAACATCTGATTTGCGAAAGTTTCTCTTCGGTCGCTGTCCTGACCACCGAAAATAGGAAGCCTTTTGCTGGCGTGATGGAATTTAGTCCTCGCCCCTGGCTAGGGCTAAATTTCCAGTTTCGACCAGGCGCTACTGACGGCGTGGGAGACGCGCGGACTTTCTGAGGATAGTCGGTTCGCGTTGGCGCGCCTT
>JBGQCE010000304.1:0-5116 GCA_041495185.1 Bradyrhizobium sp. | reverse complement strand
GGTGCGATCGCCGCCCAGGAGTGGTGTTTCGTCAAGAAGGGCGAAACCGCGCGGGAGTTGTGGGAGCGTGTGCTGGCGCCGCTCGGCCAGAAGCTGCTCGGCGAAGTTATCGACTACGCCAAGATCCACAAAACCCTGCCGGCGAAACCCCAGGACGAGCAATTCGCGACCAAGGCGCCGAGCCTTTCGGAGTAAGAATATACCGTTCTCGCCGGGAACCGCCTTTTGTGTCCGTTTCGGTGGCATCCGCTCGAATCACCGTTCGCAAAAGGGAATTTATCTTGAGGTTAACTAGCTGATTTATAATGAATTTAGATCATTGTTGCGACGCACCAACTTTTGAACACATTGTCCCCTGATAAGCCACCTCATCACAGACATCGGGGATTTGATTCATGCGCTTCAATCGCATTCGATTTACTTTTTTCGCTTCTGCTCTGACCGCAGCAGCCGCCCTCGCCGCCGCGCCCGCAACCGCGCAGACGCCCTATGACGGGCTTTGGAATGTCACGATCATGACCAAGGCAGGTTCGTGCGAACCGCAGACAAGCTCGACGCTTACGGTCACCGACGGTAAAGTCTCCGCCGCCGGCGCGGACATCACCGGCAGCATCGGCCGCGAAGGACTTGTGCGGGTTACGATCGCCGGTGCATATGCAAATGGCCAACTCAGTGGCAACGCCGGATCGGGGAAATGGAATGGTGCATCTGCGGGCGTACCGTGCAGCGGTCGATGGGAAGCATCACGGCAATAAGACAGGCCTAACGGCAAAGATATTCGTAGTCACGCGGCGGCTGATATTTGCAGCCGTCGCGTTTTTTTTGGTCTCCGTTTCCGGCTCCGTAAGCTACGCGCAAACCGGGACGTTCAACAGCATGGCAGGAAACTGGCACGGTGGCGGCACCGTGATGCTTGAGGACGGATCGAGCGAACGAATTCGTTGTCGCTCGTCCGACTCCGTTAGCGGCGGCGGGGCGACCCTCAATCTGAGCCTTACCTGCGCCAGCGACAGCTACAAATTCGAATTCAAAGCCATGGTCATCGCGGAAGGCGGAGCGCTCTCGGGTCAATGGAATGAGGCCAGCCGAGGCATCGCCGGGAGCCTGCAGGGGCGCGGCACCGCCGGCAATTTCCAGGTCGTCGCCTTCACGGCCGGCTTCAACGCGAACATTTCGCTGAGAACGGCCGGCAACAAGCAGTCCATCTCGATCAGGGCTGAGGGCCAGTTCAAAGGCGCCAATATTTCGCTGTCGCGCTAGAGCGTTTTCGGACGAAGGCCTGCCCCGCACTTGGATAGCGGGGTGGCTACCGGTTCGCGCAAGGAAAACGCGTCAAAACACAAGACCAGAGCCTTGCCCGCGATCGGCTCTAGCTGGCCGGCTTCGGCTTGGCCAGCTGGGCGGCGGTCGCCTTCATGGTTTTTGCGATCAACAGCGCCTGTTGCTTGTTGAGCGCAAAATCATGAACGCCTTTGTGCGTGGTCAACGAAAGCACCATGATTTCGGGCTGGTTCTCCGGCCAGCCGGTGGCGAAGGCTGTCACAAAATCCGCGGATGTGGATCGCTTTGTCATCGGGAGACTTCCTATGCCGCTGGGACGAAGGCGGTGACTTCAATCTCGACCTTCGCACGCGCGTCGACGAGACCTGCGATGTAGAGCAGCGTCGAGGGTGGAAAATTCCGCCCCAGCGTCTCGCGCCAGGCCGCACCGATACCGGCGCCCGCGGCCTCATATTCGCTGCGGCTTGTGAGATACCAGGTCAGGCGAACGATGTGCTCCGGACCGGCCCCGGCCTCCGCCAGCAGCTTGATAATTCTCCGCAAGGCGACTGCGACCTGACCGGCCATATCGGATTGATATTCGCCCTTGTCGTCGCCGCCGGTCTGGCCGGCAAGGACGATCCACTGGCCGGGACCGTCGACCGCGACGCCATGCGAGAAGCCGCGGGGCTTCGACCATTCGGCAGGTTGCAAGATACGCATGGGCAAGGTTCTCCTCAGTTTGTTATTGGTCATTCCGGGATGGTCCGAAGGACCAGACCCGGAATCTCGAGATTCCGGGCGCGCTCGTTCCACTCGCGCCCCGGAATGACGTGCAAGACCCCTTAGCACCGATCGTAGCGGCACTCCCAGATCGAAATTGAGGTGGGCGCATCACTGCCTCAGCATATTTGCGCGTTGCAAATCCCCGACCGGTCGCCGATACCGGCCTGCCCTTCCCTCACCTCCGCGCTTGCGGCATGCCTGGCACTTCCCGCTGATGAACCGAACACCTTCCAAACCGAGGGCCGCGCTGTGGATGGCCGGCTGGCTCGCTTTGATGCTGATCGTTGCGGTTGCCGGCCGCGAGACGACGCGCGAACTGAACGTGTTTCAGGTCATGGAAGTGCGCTCGGCCCTCGGCTTCCTCATGCTGTACCCATTGATCCGCACCAGCGGAGGATTTGCCGCGATGAGGACGTCGCGGCCGTTGCAGCACATCGGGCGCAACCTCATTCACTATGGAGCGCAGCTCGGCTGGTTCTTCGCGCTGACGTTGATTCCGCTGGGTCAGGTGGTGTCGATCGAATTCACCATGCCGATCTGGACCGCCATCCTTGCCGCGAGCTTTCTCGGCGAACGCATTACCGTCTGGAAAATTTCGGCGATCGTGCTCGGCGTGGTCGGCGTCATCGTCATTGTTCGGCCGGTGGCCGGCGAGATCAATCCGGGCCAGCTGATCGCGCTGGGCGCGGCTGTCGGATTCGGCATTTCCGTCGCCATGATGAAATCCCTGACCCGCTCCGAACAAACGCTGGCGATCATTTTCTGGATGCTGGTGATCCAGTCGGCGGCGGGATTTTTTCCTTCGCTCTATGTCTGGAGATGGCCCTCTGCCTATGCCTGGGGCTGGATGGTCGTGATCGCGTTCTGCGGCACCTTCTCGCACTACTGCATGGCGCGCGCGATGCTGTACGCCGACGCTACCGTGGTATTGCCGATGGATTTCCTGCGGGTTCCGCTGACGGCAACTGCCGGCTGGCTGATCTATTCGGAACGGCTGGACATGTTCACGGTGCTGGGCGCAGCTCTGATCCTCACCGGCAATCTCTTGAACCTGAAAGCCCTCGATCCGGCTCCCGCGCGCGTTAGAACCTGAGCGGTCCGCTCGGACCCTCGAGCAGAGCGTTTTCGAGCGAAAGCCTGCCCCGGACTTGATCCGGGGTGGCTACCGGTTCGCGTAAGGAAAACATAGATTCAATCAGAGCCGGTCAGGCTCCGGTTCGCCTCGGCCTATCGTGCGCACTCGGCGTGCCCCTCGGTCAGCTTCACCATCTTGTCGCCACCCGAGGTGAGCCGGCACATCTCCACTTCCTTGCCTGCCGGGACCGGTTTGGCGCAGGTGATCTGCGGATTGTTGTCGTATTTGGTCGTCGAGAATTTGCAGGTCACGATGCAGGACGCGTCGCGATCAAGCGCGTTCGTCATCACGATGCTGGCCAAGTCTTCCCCCGGCAAAATGATGCAATTGAACGGCACCGGTTCCGCGGAAGCTGGCGCGGGTAGCAAACCCATGAAAAGCGCGAGCCACAAGCCCGCCAGATGCAGCCGCATGAAATGAGCCGAAATCTATTTTCCGGCCGCCTTTCTCAATGCGTCATTGATGCGATCCTGCCAGCCCGGCCCGCCTTGCTGGAAGTGTTCGAGAACGTCCTGATCGATCCGCAGCGAAACCAGTTCCTTCACACTCGGAAGTGCCGCCTTCTTCGGCGGCAAATCCGCAACCTTGGTCGTTGTCTTCTTGAACGCGGCTTCGGCTTCGGTCCGGGCGTCGTTCAGGGTTCTTGGCCGTCGCGGTTGATCTGACATGACTAGATTCCTTCAAACAGCGCCGTCGACAGATAGCGCTCCGAGAACGACGGCACGATCGCGAGTATGGTCTTGCCCGCGTTTTCCGGCCGTTTGCCGATCGCAAGCGCGGCAGCGATCGCAGCGCCCGAGGAAATGCCGCCGGGAATGCCCTCGTTACGCGCCAATGCGCGCGCGATTTCGATCGCGGTCGAGCTGTTGATCTTGACGATCTCGTCTATCACGGAACGGTCCAGGATGTCGGGAATGAAGCCCGCGCCGATCCCCTGAATCTTGTGCGGGGAATGCTGCCCGCCGGAGAGTACCGGACTTTCCTCAGGTTCCACCGCGACGATCCGCAACGACGGCTTGCGCGGCTTCAGAGCCTGCCCGACACCCGTGATGGTGCCGCCGGTTCCAACGCCGGCGACGAAGAAGTCGATGTTGCCGCCGGTGTCGTTCCAGATCTCCTCCGCGGTGGTGCGGCGGTGAATTTCGGGATTGGCGAGGTTCTTGAACTGCTGCGGCATCACGCCGTTGGGCGTCGTCCGCACCAGCTCTTCGGCGGTCGCGATCGAGCCCTTCATGCCCTGGGCAGCCGGCGTCAGAACGATTTCAGCGCCGAGGAATGCCAGCATCTTGCGCCGCTCGATCGACATCGATTCCGGCATCACCAGCTTCAGCCGATAGCCGCGCGAGGCGGCGACGAACGCCAGCGCGATCCCGGTATTTCCCGACGTCGGCTCGATCAGCACGGTGTCGGCATTGATCAAGCCCGCCTTCTCCATCGCGATGACCATCGCCGCCCCAATGCGGTCCTTCACGCTCGCCGCGGGATTGAAATATTCCAGCTTGGCGAGAATGGTCGCGTGCGCGCCGTGCGCCTGCGGCAACTTGCGCAAGCGCACGATCGGGGTATCGCCGACGGCATCGACGATGCTGTCGAAGACGCGGCCCCGGCCGGGACGGTGCACTGCACCCGTTGTTGACGACGCATCCATGACAAACTCCTGCGGCTGCGATGTGGGCAAAATGGCGGGCTGTTCTCATTAGAGGCAGCTCGCGCCCGCGTGCAAGCTGGAATCCCGTTGGCCAAACATTCGCTGCATTGCAAAAATTTTCAGCGGCCAAATTTCGCAAAACGAACGCATTTGTGTTGCGGCATCGTCAAACAAATTGGTGTATGTTGAAGGCAGGTTCAGATCGCAAGGAGGTCACGATGTCAGCAATTGCTGAAGTCCTGTCGACCGAGACGCGTCATTCCGACCCGCGCGGATGCGATTTGCCG
>JBGQCE010000303.1:0-5127 GCA_041495185.1 Bradyrhizobium sp. | reverse complement strand
TTCTGATGCGGGTCCTCGATCATCTCGCTCCACTGGCTGATCCAGCCGACAGTGCGGGCGACCGCGAACAGCACGGTGAACATCGAGGTCGGGAAGCCCATCGCCTTCAGCGTGATGCCCGAATAGAAATCCACGTTCGGATAGAGCTTGCGGTCGATGAAATAGGTATCGCTCAGCGCGATCTTTTCCAGTTCAAGTGCTACTTTCAGCATCGGATCGTCGTCGTGGCCGGTCTCCGCCAGCACCGCGTGACACATCTTCTGCATGATCTTGGCGCGGGGATCGTAATTCTTGTAGACGCGATGGCCAAAGCCCATCAGGCGGACTTCGCTGTTCTTGTCTTTCACCCTCTTGATGAAATCTGGAATTTTATCGACGGTGCCGATGTCGGCCAGCATCGCGAGCGCGGCTTCGTTGGCCCCGCCGTGAGCGGGTCCCCACAGGCAGGCAATACCGGCGGCGATGCAGGCGAACGGGTTGGCGCCGGAGGAGCCTGCGATCCGCACCGTCGAGGTCGAGGCGTTCTGCTCGTGGTCGGCATGCAGGATGAAGATCTTGTCGAGCGCATCCGCCAGAACCGGATTGATCTTGTAGTCCTCGCAGGGCACCGCGAAGCACATATGCAGGAAGTTCTCGGCGAAGCTCAGCGAGTTCTTCGGATACATGAAGGGCTGGCCGATGGTGTATTTGAACGCCATCGCCGCAAGCGTCGGGATCTTCGCGATCATGCGCATCGAGGCGATCATGCGCTGCTGAGGATCGTTGATGTCGGTGGAGTCATGATAGAACGCCGCCAGCGCGCCGACGGCGGCCACCATGATCGCCATCGGATGGGCGTCGCGGCGGAAGCCCTGGAAGAACCGCGCCACCTGCTCGTGAACCATGGTGTGGTGGATCACGCGCTGGTCGAAATCGGCCTTTTGCGCCTTGGTCGGCAGCTCGCCAAAGAGCAGGAGATAGCAGGTCTCCAGGAAGTCGCCTTTTTCCGCCAGTTGCTCGATCGGATAGCCGCGGTATTCCAGAACGCCGGCGTCGCCATCGATATAGGTGATCTTGGACTGGCAGCTGCCGGTGGAGGTGAAACCGGGGTCGTAGGTGAACATCCCGGACTGGGCGTAGAGCTTGGCGATGTCGATGACGTCAGGCCCAACGGTGCCGCTTAAAATCGGGAAATCATAGGTCTTGTTGCCGACCGTCAGCGTTGCGGTTTTGGAGTGGGATGTTGCGTCCATCGTGAAGTCCCCGATGAGATCGTTGCGAAAGCCGGCGGCCGCGTGCGCCATAGCGACTGCGATGGCGTGGGTAGCCGGAAATTCCGGAAGCACCTCTTAAATGGGTATCGTATTGCTGTGTGCGCTGCAAGATGGCCACTTGGAGGCTGCAATACCACCTTATGAGGGGGCCTGATCGCCAAGCCGGGCGAGGCATTCCTGCCGCCCCAGCACCGCCAGGACGTCGAAGATGCCCGGCGAGGTAGTGCGTCCGGTCAGCGCCACCCGCAGCGGCTGCGCCACCGCGCCGAGCTTGAGGTTGTTCGCTTCCGCGAATGCGCGCATCGCCGCCTCGGTGGTTTCCGCCGCCCATGGCGAGACGGCCTCAAGCGCAAGACGAAGCCGGCCGATCAGTTCGCGATTTTCCGGCGTCAGCAAGCCGGCTGCCTTTGCCTCGATCTCGAGTGGCCGGTCGGCAAAGATGAAATACGAGCTATCGATCAACTCGATCAGGGTCTTGGCGCGCTCCTTGAGGCTCGGCATCGCCTGCAGCAATTGCGCGCGGGTGGTGTCGTTGAGCTTTGCCTTGAGGTCGGAACCGCCGGGGACATAGTCCAGTACGCCTTCGAACATGGTCACGAGCGATTGATCGTCGGAGTGGCGGATATAGTGGCCGTTGAGGTTTTCCAGTTTGGCGAAATCGAACCGCGCGGCCGATCGGCCGATCGCAGGCAGGTCGAACGCCGCGATCATTTCCTCCGTGGAGAATATTTCCTGGTCGCCATGGCTCCATCCAAGCCGGACCAGATAATTGCGCAGCGCTGCCGGCAAATATCCCATGGCGCGGTAAGCGTCCACGCCCAGCGCCCCATGGCGTTTCGAGAGCTTCGAGCCGTCGGGCCCATGGATCAGGGGGATATGCGACATGTTCGGGATGTCCCACGAAAGCGCATCGTAGATCTGCTTCTGGCGCGCGGCGTTGATCAGGTGGTCGTCGCCACGAATGATATGGGTGACGCCCATGTCGTGATCGTCGACCACGACCGCGAGCATGTAGGTCGGATTGCCGTCGCCGCGCAGCAGCACGAGATCGTCGAGGTTTTCGTTCTGCCAGACCACGCGGCCCTGAACCTGGTCCTCGATCACGGTCTCGCCGGTCTGCGGCGCCCTGAGCCTGATCGTGGGCTTCATGCCGGAAGGGGCTTCCGACGCATCGCGGTCGCGCCACAGGCCGTCATAGAGGCGCGTATGGCCCTCGGCGCGGGCCTTTTCGCGCATCAGTGTGAGCTCTTCTGGCGTGGCGTAGCAGCGATAGGCCTTGCCGCCGGCAAGCAGGGCTTCCGCAACTTCACGGTGGCGCACGGCCCGGCTGAACTGGTAGATGACATCGCCGTCCCAATCGAGCCCGAGCCATTTAAGCCCGTCCAGGATCGCGGCGATGGCTGGTTCGGTCGATCGCTCCCGGTCGGTGTCCTCGATCCGCAACAGCATCTTGCCGCCGCGCCCGCGCGCGTAGAGCCAGTTGAACAGCGCCGTGCGGGCTCCTCCGATGTGGAGAAAGCCTGTCGGCGAGGGAGCAAAGCGCGTGACGATCTGGTCGGTCATTATGGCGATGGCGGGAAAAGCGGGGTACGCCTAAGACGGCGCGCAGGGTGTATAGCAGGAACCGGGCATAACTAAAGCCTTCCTTGGGGCTGATGGATTTGGCAGATAGACGATTGATTCCCGAACAGGAAACAAGAATGACGTTAGAACCGGCGGCGGCAGAGGCGGGGCGCGATTTCATTCGCGACATCATCCAGGCCGATCTCTCTTCCAAAAAACACAGCCAGATCGTGACCCGGTTCCCGCCGGAGCCGAACGGCTACCTGCATATCGGCCATGCCAAGTCGATCGCGCTCAATTTCGGCATCGCGCAGGAGTTTTCCGGGCGCTGTCACCTGCGGTTCGACGACACCAATCCCACCAAGGAAGAGCAGGAATATATCGATTCAATCCAGGCCGACGTGCACTGGCTCGGCTACGACTGGGGAGATGACCTCTATTACGCGTCCGATTATTTCGAGCGGCTTTACGGCTGGGCGGAGGATCTGATCCGCTTGGGCCTTGCCTATGTCGACGACCAGTCGCAGGAGGAAATCAGGATCAGGCGCGGCACGCTGACCGAGCCTGGCCAGAACAGCCCATTTCGCGAACGCACCGTGGACGAAAACCTCGATCTGTTCCGCCGCATGAAGGCGGGCGAGTTTCAAAATGGCGCACGGGTGCTGCGCGCCAAGATCGATATGTCGTCCGGCAACATCAATCTGCGCGACCCCGTGCTCTATCGCATCCTGCACGCCACCCACCCGCGCACCGGCGACAAATGGTCGATCTATCCGAGCTACGATTACGCCCACGGGCAGTCGGATGCGATCGAGGGAATTACCCATTCGATCTGCACGCTGGAATTCGAGGACCACCGGCCGCTCTATGAATGGCTGCTCGACAAATTGCCGGTGCCGTCGAAACCCCGCCAGTACGAATTCGCGCGGCTGAACCTGAGCTACACGCTGTTGTCGAAGCGGGTCTTGACCGAGCTCGTCCGCGGCGGCCACGTCGCCGGCTGGGACGATCCGCGCATGCCGACCATCGCAGGCCTGAAACGGCGCGGGGTGCCGCCCGCCGCGATCCGGGAATTCGTCAAGCGCATCGGGGTTGCCAAAGCCAACAGCGTCGTCGACGTCGGCATGCTGGAATTCTGCATCCGCGAAATTCTCAACAAAACGGCGCAGCGTCGCATGGCGGTGCTGCGGCCGCTGAAGGTTGTGATCGAGAATTATCCGGAAGGCCAAATCGAGGAGATCGAAGCCGTCAACCACCCGGACGATCCGGCCGCCGGCACACGCCGCATCGCGTTCGGCCGCGAGCTCTTCATCGAGCGCGACGATTTCATGGAAAATCCGCCGAAGAAGTTTTTCCGGCTCTCGCCCGGAAACGAAGTCCGGCTGCGCTACGCTTATTTTATCACTTGCCGCGAGGTCGTGAAGGATGCCGCCGGTGAAGTGATCGAGCTGCGCTGTACCTACGATCCCGCAACCCGCGGCGGCAATGCGCCCGATGGCCGCAAGGTCAAGGCGACCATGCACTGGCTGCCGGCGGCGCAGTCGAGGCCGGCGGAAATTCGCATCTACAACCAGCTGTTCTCAAAGCCCACGCCGGACGCCGCCAATTTCGCCGCCGATCTCAATCCGCAGTCGCTGGAGATTCTAAGGGATGCGCGGATCGAGATCGCAATTGCGGAAGCCAATTCGCCTGAGCCTGTTCAGTTCGAGCGGCAGGGCTATTTCACGCGCGATAAGGATTCGACGCCGGATCGTCCGGTGTTCAACCGGACCATCGGCTTGCGCGATACGTTTGCGAAGGAAGTCGGCAAGAGCTGAGTTGGTATTTCCGCTTCTCAGCAATAACCGTAGAGGCCGCACACATAGGGCAGGCGGGCGCCGTCGCCATAATAGGGCCCGCCGTAATATTCGCGGCGGTAGTAGTAATATGGAGAGCCATAATTATAGCCGCCGGCGGCCCAGGGGAGGTTCGGGAACTGATTGTAGGCGATCACAGGTGCCCGATACTCGGGTGACCGAACGGCATAGGGACGAGCCGCGTAAGGCTCCGAAAAAATCGCGCCCAGCCGGCTCTGTGCCGGGAGGTCGGCGGCGCCGGCGGTCACTCCGCTGACGGCGGCGAGTGCGAAGACGGACAGCATGATCCCGCGCGCCATAGCCAGGCTCCCGATTGATTCGGGAATCTTAATCGCAGGGTCGTTAGTAAAGGTTAACGTCGCGCGCGCGTCATCCTCCCCTCGCTCTAAAATGGGAGAGTGCCGCGATGAACAGAAGAAGGGTCGTGACTGCGGAGACCAGACAGTAAATGCAGA
>JBGQCE010000302.1:0-5142 GCA_041495185.1 Bradyrhizobium sp. | reverse complement strand
GTAGAACCCCTTAAGATATCACGCGAAATTTTCAAGCTCGATGATCCCGGGTACCCATTCGCCATCCGCAGCAAAGGAGATGGTTATGCTCACCCAATCACTCAGCACCGCCGTTATTGGCAACAAAATCAGCCCCGTCCCCTACCCCGTCCCCGCTCCCGACCAGTTTGGCGCCGTCACCGGGCACGCCGGCCTCATCGCCACCGAGTTCAGCTACAGGAAGGATGAGGAAATCTACGGCGAGGATGAGCCTGCGGAATATGTCTATCAGGTTATCTCGGGCGCGGTTCGCAGCTACAAGCTGCTTTCCGACGGACGGCGTCAGATCGGCGCCTTCCATCTGCCGGGCGATGTTTTCGGGCTTGAATCGGGAACGGCCCATCGGCTCGCCGCGGAAGCCATCATCGATACCACCGTGCGCCTGGTAAAGCGCCGCAGTCTCGAGCATGCGGCGGGGACCGACGTTCAGGTTGCGCGCAAGCTTTGGGCGATGACGGCCGGTGACCTCCGGCATGCGGAAGATCATATGCTGCTGCTCGGACGCAAGACTGCGATGGAGCGCGTCGCCACCTTCCTCCTGGAAATGGATCGCCGGCTTGCCGTCGCGGGACTGATGGCGCTGCCGATGTGCCGCAGGGATATCGGCGATTATCTCGGCCTTACGCTGGAAACGGTCTCAAGGGCGCTTTCGCAGCTCCAGACGCAAGGCGTTCTCGGATTTTCCGGCGCTCGCCAGATCGTGCTTCGCAACCGCGCGCGCCTGCGCAACATGGACGCGTGAGAATTACTTTCAAGGATTGGCCCGGAGAAGAATTTCTCCGGGCGCTAATTTGCGCTCTGCCGCGTTTTTCGGCTCCACAAACCAAATCAGCCCAAGCGGCGCTTTGTACCCACTGAATTCGCAAACAACAGGCAAGAGCCCTGCTCACTCGTAGCGCAGCGCTTCGATGGGATCGAGCCGGGCCGCTTTGCGTGCGGGGTAAAAGCCGAAGAATATGCCAACGGCTGCCGAGAACAGGAACCCTCCAGCAATGGCGGCCAGCGATATCGGCGCCGGCCAGCCGGTAACGGCCGAAACGGCGACGGAAAACGCCGCGCCGATGACAATTCCCACGATTCCGCCGCTGACGCTGATGAATATGGCCTCGGCAAGAAACTGCAGCAGCACATGCAGTCTTCGCGCGCCGATCGCCATCCGCAGTCCGATCTCCCGCGTCCGCTCCGTTACGGAGACGAGCAGGATATTCATGATGCCGATACCGCCGACGACCAGCGATATCGACGCCACCGCGGCCAGCAGAAGCGCCATGATGCGGCTGCTGCCCTCCGCGGTCTCGGCGATCTGACTGAGGTTTCGTACGGAAAAATCGTTCATGGTGCCGGGCCGGATGCGGTGACGGCGCGCCAGGATTTCAGTGGCCTGGCTGATCGCGGTCTGGATGACGGTCTGGTCTACCGCCTGCACGTAAATCTGATTCACAAACCCGATCATGCGCGGCTGAAGCCCGTAGGGATTTGGCGGCGCCGGATAGATCCAGTTGATGGCGGCTTGCTGCTGGCTTGGCGCCGCAACGCCGAGAATCTTGCGCTCCGCCGTCGTGAACGGAACCATGATCAGATCGTCCTGGTCCTGGCCAAAGGATGTCTGTCCCTTCGAGTCCAGAATTCCGATCACCCTTAACGATACGCCCTTCACCTGCACCATGGCGCCGATCGGATTCTGCGAGGTGCCGAACAGCTGCCGGCGCACGGTCTCGCCGAGCACGGCAACAAGCCCCGCGTTGCGCTCATCCTCCGGCGTGATCGCCCGCCCGGCGGCGATCTGCCAGTTCGTCATCGGCGGGTAATTGGAGCTCACACCCTGGATCCCGGTGGTCCAGTTCTGGTTCGCAAAGCGAGCCTGCCCGGCCTGGCGGATCAGATAGCTCACTTCGCCGGCGGCGGGCGCCTCTCGCCGGATCGCCTGGACATCGGCGACCGTCAGGGTCGAAGCGCTTCCGGAGCCGCCGCGCGCGCCCCCGCTGGTGGCGGCTCCCGGCAGAATAACCACGAGGTTGGTCCCGAGCCTTGCGATCTCCTTTCGGACCGCCTCGTTAGCCCCCTGGCCGACGGACACCATGACGATCAATGCGGCGACGCCAATAAAGACCCCGAGCATCGTCAGCGCCGAACGCATCTTGTTGCGCCAGATTGCCTCAGCCGCCGCCGTCATCACCATCCACACAAAGGGCCATGATGCGCTGGACAATCCGGCGTAGGAAGATAGCCTCTGGGTCTGCACCAATTCGCCCACAGCCTCAGCTAAAGGCCGCGCGGCGTTTTCGCGGCCCGTCTTTTTCACGTCCGAGATGATCTGACCGTCGCGCATGGTCAGGGCGCGATCCGCAAAGGCCGCGATATCAGGCTCGTGCGTAACCACGATGATGGTGACACCTTGTTCCCGATTGAGGGAACTGAGCGTCTGCATGATCTCGGTCGAATTGCGCGTATCGAGATTGCCGGTCGGTTCGTCCGCCAGCAGAAGGCTCGGCTGATTGATCAGAGCACGCGCGATTGCAACCCGCTGCTGCTGCCCGCCTGACAGCTGGCCGGGCGTATTGCGTTCGCGGTCGCGCAGTCCAAGCTTGTCCAGAACCGCTCGCGCCCGCTCGAAGCGAACGCCTGCATGGCCCTGGCCGGACATCGCGTACAGGAGCGGCAAGGCGACATTGTCGATGGCGCTGGTGCGCGGCAATAGATTGAAGCTCTGGAACACGAAACCAAGCCGTTCGCTTCGAAGGCCGGCGAGATCCGGCTCCGCGAGCTGCGCCACGTCGATGCCGTCGAACCAGTAACGGCCGCTGGTGGGCCGGTCGAGGCAACCGAGAATCGACATCAGCGTCGATTTGCCCGATCCGGACGCGCCCATGATGGCGATAAACTCGCCGTGTTCGACGGTCAGGCTTACGTCCCGAAGCGCATAAACATCGATATCGCCGACATGATAGGTCCGCGACACCCCTTCAATCCTGATGACCGGCTCTGCCATGGTCGTCAATCGCTGCTTCGCCGCCCGCACATCTAGAGTCGCGGTGGCGGCACGCCAGAACGTGCGTTCGCCGAGTTCTGCTGTTCGGCAATGATCACCCTGTCGTCAACCTTCAGGTTGCCTTGAACAATTTCCGTGAAATCGTCGTCGTCGAGTCCGGCCGTAACCTGAACCGGCGCAGGCGTTCCGTCTCGAAGCACCCAGACGCGCTGTTGCTTCGCTTCCTGAGGGATGGTTCCAGTTGGGACATAACGCAACGCCTGGTTCGGAACGCGCAGCACCTCACTGCGCCGATCGATGATGATGCGCGCTGCAGCGGTCAGGCCCGGTTTGAGCGCCAGATCGGAATTGTCGACGCTAATGACGACATCATAGGTGATGACGTTTTGCACCGTTTGCGGGGACTGGCGGACCTGAGTAACCGTTCCTTCGAACAAGCGTTTTGAATAGGCGTCGACGGTAAACGTCGCCGCCTCGCCGTTCTTGATGCCGCCGATGTCGCTTTCGCTCACATTGGCATCCACCTGCATCCTGGTGAGGTCGGTCGCGATCAGGAACAGGGTGGGGGTCTGGAAACTCGCCGCGACGGTCTGCCCCATCGTTACGGCGCGCGATACGACCGTGCCATCGACCGGCGAGATGATATTGGTATAGTCGAGATTGACCTGTGCCGCGTCAAGCACGGCCTGGCGCTGCTGGATGGTGGCTTCGTCAAACGTGATTTGCGCCAGAGCCTGATCGTACGTGCTCTTCGCATTGTCGTAGGCATCCTTCGACACGGCGTTTGTCTGGACGAGAGTCGTGAGCCGCCCCAAATTGACCTTGGCATAGGTGAGCGATGCCTTGTCCTTCTCCAGCTGCGCTTTCGCGACGGCGAGATTCGCCTTCCCCTGATCGACGATGCTCTGGTACGGGCGGGGATCGATCTTTGCGCAGGTTTGTCCGCGTTTGACCTGCGTATTGTAATCGCAGGTCAGTTCCTGAATCACGCCGGATACATAAGTTCCCACGATGATCGTCAGCTCCGGGTTGACTGCGCCGGTTGCACTGACGCTGCGGGCGATCGGGCCGATCGTGACGGGCGTCGTCACATAGCGGATTGCCGGGCCGCCACCCACGGACCACCAGACGCCGGCGGCAGCGGCGACCAGCACGAGCGCCGCAGCTGCGCCGATAAACCAGCGCGCCGCGCCTCCTCTTTTGAGCGTCGGCACTCGCGCTGGATGCTCGGATGCAGGAAAAGGCACAATTTGCGGCGCCTGCTTGCTTTCGGTCGGGCCAGAGCCGGCCTGCTTGTTCATTTGCATAGCCCTCGCGGGTGACGATCGCTTGTGTACGGCTTTAAACCTAGCCAATTGGAGGCGCAGGTTGTTGACCGGGATCAAGTTCCGCCGGCGTATCTCGGGGTTTAGTGGACATACTGCCCTCCTTCGTCATGGCCGGGCTTTGTCCCGGCCATCCACGTCTTCTCTTGCTTAAGCGAAGAAAGACGTGGATGCCCGGCATCGCAGACAAGTTTACGCAGTCTGCGCAAAGCAGACTGCTATGGCCGGGCATGACGAACTCAAAAAGCGCCGCCAAGGAGATGGGAGTTTACATAGTTCCCGATTCAATTTTCATCAAACAGCCAAGACAAACAGCCAAGACAATCCGGTGATCGAGCGTCCAACGGCCTCATGGTTCGAGACGCGCGGCTTTGCCGCGCTCCTCACCACGAGGGTCTGGCAGACCTCATCCTGAGGAGGCGAAGCGCCGTCTCGAAGGATGAAGCCACCGCTGGAAATGCTCCAGACGTGCGTCCACATCCCCGCGGCGCGATGCGCCCGAGTTGTGCATGCATTCTTCGCCCGACAGAGGGCGTGGGGAATGCCGGGTGCCCGTTGCACCCGCAGCCTCGCGTGCGAAAGTAAAGTAAGCACACGAGCATAGTCACCGCAGGTCCAGCCGGATTCACCCGGCATTCCCGCACGCAATGGTTTTAACGGCTTATTTCGTGCTCTCCCCGGTGATCGGGCTTTTTTGTCACCGTCGTCTGCGCTTCCAGGCGCAGACTTGACGCCGGCGTCGAGGCGTCAGGACCACACGACTTCGCCGTCCGCGAGCCGGCGCTCTCG
>JBGQCE010000301.1:0-5148 GCA_041495185.1 Bradyrhizobium sp. | reverse complement strand
CCGATGCGGCGGGATTCCGGCCCGGCGGTCGCAGCCGGTGCTGCCTTTGCGGAAGCACGCGACAAGGAGGCGATAGTTCTCGCGCTCGCCGCCGATCACGTCGTCCGCGATACTGACGCTTTTGTCGCCGCCTGTCGCCAGGGTCTGGTTGCGGCGGATGCGGGACGCATCGTGACCTTCGGCGTTCAGCCCGAACGTGCAGCTATCGAATACGGCTATATCAGTCCGGGCGAAGTCATTTCCGGAAAGGTCCGCAGCGTTGCGAAGTTCGTCGAGAAACCGGATCCGGTAAAGGCAGCCGAATACATCAAGGCCGGTTATCTCTGGAACAGCGGCAACTTCATGTTTCGCGCCTCCGTCTTGCTCGACGAATACAGGAACGTCGATGCCGAAAGCGTGCGGGCCGTTACCGACTCCGTCGCCAAGGCCGGACACGATCTCGGATTTGTCACGCTCGACGCGAGCGCGTTCGGATCGGCGAAGGCAATCTCGATCGATTATGCGGTGATGGAAAAGACGTCTCGCGCCGCCGTGGTGCCGGTCGCGTGCGGTTGGTCCGATGTCGGCTCCTGGCACGCGGTGTGGGAGCTGTCTGACAAGGATAGCCAGGGCAATGCCGCGCACGGTACTGCCGTGTTCGAGGATTCCCGAAATTGCAATGTTTCGACCGACAAGGCGCTGGTTGCGCTGGAAGGCGTCGACGATCTGGTCGTGGTGGCGACGCAGGACGCCGTACTGGTGTCGCGTCAGAAGGATGCCAATGGCCTGAAGCGGCTGGTTGCCAAATTGAAGGCCGTGGCGCCGGAGGTTACCGAGGATCACATCAAGGTCCACCGCCCCTGGGGAAGTTACCAATCGATCGACACCGGCGATCGTCATCAGGTCAAACGTATCGTGGTGAAACCGGGGGGCCGGCTCTCGCTGCAGAAACATCACCACCGTTCCGAGCACTGGATCGTGGTGCGGGGCGCGGCGCGCGTGACCGTCAATGAACTCGTCAAGACCGTGCACGAGAACGAATCGGTCTATATTCCGATCGGCGCGGTCCACCGGCTGGAAAATCCAGGCAAGATTCTGCTGGAGCTGATCGAGGTTCAGACCGGCAGTTATTTGGGCGAGGATGATATCATCCGCATCGAGGACGATTACCGGCGCTCGTGAGCGCCTGGGGGCGCGGGGTTCGAACGAGGCCTTTTTTGGGTGATATTCGGTGCCTAAGCTCGTGGCAGGACTATGTAATTTTTTGAATCAAAACGTGTCCGGGATCGCTTCTCGACATTCGCCACATGTGTGGCGGACGTGCTAGGAGAACCACCGGGATATCAGCACCGGAAGACGACTGGGGTCGATGATATGAATTCCAAGGGGTCGGCATCGGGCGTGAAAGCCGGGGCGAAACATGCGCTTCGCGTCGGCGTCATCGGCGCCGGCGTGATGGGCAGCAACCATGCGCGCGTGTTGGCCGGCTTGCCGGATATTACGTTGGTCGGGGTCGTCGATCCGCTGCCGGCGCATCGGACGCGTGCGACGGACATGACGGGCTGCCGCACCTTCTCCGGTCTCGACGAATTGATCGCGGAAGGTGTCGATGCCGCCACCATCGCCGCACCGACCCATCTTCATCACGAAGTCGCGCTCGCCTGCATCGCGCGCGGCGTTCACATCCTCGTCGAAAAGCCGATCGCGTCCTCGGTCGAGGAGGGGCGGGACATTGTCGCCGCTGCCCGCCGCGCCGGTGTGACGTTGATGGTGGGGCATGTCGAACGGTTCAATCCGGCGGTCGCCGCCATCAAGCACGCGATCTCGGGCGAAGATATTCTTTCGATCGCGATCACCCGCGTCGGACCGTTTCCGCCGCGAATGTCGAACGTCGGCGTGGTCATCGACCTCGCCGTGCACGACATCGATCTGATCCGCTGGTTTACGGAGTCGGATATCGTGGAGGTGCAGCCGCAGCTCTCCAGTGCGGTTGCCGAGCGCGAGGACATCGCGCTATTGCAGTTCCGCACCGCCTCCGGCGTGCTCGCCCATATCAATACCAACTGGCTGACGCCGTTCAAGGCGCGTAACGTCACCGTCGCGACCCGCGGCAAATATGTGATGGGCGATCTTCTCACCCGTCAGGTGACCGAGTGTTTCGGCTTCAAGCCGGACGGCAGCTACTCGATGCGCCATCTGCCGGTCGGCCATGACGAGCCGCTGCGCGCCGAATTGATCGCGTTCCTTCATGCCGTCCGCACCGGCGGCGTACCGGCGGTGACCGGTGACGAGGGCGTGGCCAGCCTTGAAGTCGCGACCCGTTGCCTGGAAACGCCAGCGAAACCCGCCGCGGCCTCTTCCGCCCGCAAGGGGCCGCGCCGCGTCGTGGGCTAGATCCTTGTCACAACACCTGCAAAACCCGCAAGGCTCCATGAACCAGCACCTCCGTTCTGAACCCGTACCCTTCATCGACATCGCCGCGCAGCGCCGCCGGCTCGGCAAGTCCATCGATGAGGCGATTTCCCGTGTGCTCGCCCATTGCCAGTTCATCAACGGTCCGGAAGTGACCCAGCTCGAGGCGGAACTCGCCGCATTCAGCGGGGCCAAGCATGTCGTGACCTGTGCGAGTGGCACTGACGCACTGCTGATGGTGCTGATGGCGAAGAACGTCGGTCGTGGTGACGCAGTGCTCTGTCCGTCGTTTACCTTTTGCGCGACGGGTGAAGTTGTGGCTCTACTTGGAGCAACGCCGGTATTCGTCGATGTTGATGAGGGGACATTCAATATTGATACCGCTTCGTTGAAAAACGGAATTGCGGTCTCGAAAAAGCAGGGCCTCAAGCCCAGAGCCATTATTCCGGTCGATCTGTTCGGACAGCCCGCCGACCACGATGCCATCAGCGCGATTGCCGAAGCCGAAGGAATGTTTGTGCTTGACGATGCCGCACAGGGGTTCGGGGCCAGCTACAAAGGTCGGCGCCTCGGTACTTTTGGACTTGCTACCGCAACCAGTTTCTTTCCGGCAAAACCGCTCGGCTGCTTTGGCGACGGCGGCGCGATTTTCACTGACGATGCACAACTTGCAGCCGAACTGCGCAGCGTTCGCGTCCACGGCCAGGGTTCGGACAAATACGACAATGTTCGCCTCGGCCTTACGGCGCGCCTCGACACCATGCAGGCGGCGATCCTGATCGAGAAACTGAAAATCTTCGAAGATGAAATCGCCGCGCGCAACAGGGTAGCGACGCGCTATGCGCAGGGGCTCGGCAATGTCGTGTCCGTTCCGCAGGTCGCCGCCGGCTGCACCTCGGTCTGGGCGCAATACACCATCCGGTTGCCAAAGGGGAGCGATCGTGACGGCTTTGCCGCCGCGCTGAAGGCGCAGGGCGTTCCGACCGCGATCTATTATCCGAAATCGATGCATCAGCAGACCGCCTATCGGGATTTCCCGGTTGCGGACGGCGGCCTGCCGGTCAGCGAACGCTTGTCCGGCGATGCCATCAGCCTGCCGATGCATGCCTATCTCGACGAGCCGGCGCAGGAGCGAATCATCAAGGCTGTGCGCGGCGCGTTTGGCGCATGATCCCGAAAAGTGGCGTCCGGTTTTCGGAAAAGATCATGCGCAAACAAGATATTTCTCCTGATTTCGCCGTTTTGCAGCGCCGCCGCATGCTGTAGAAGCGGCTGATGCTCGGTCGTATTTTCACCGTCGGCGGTTATACCTTCCTTTCGCGGCTGACCGGCTTTGCGCGCGACATTATGCTTGCGGCGATTCTTGGCGCCGGGCCGGTCGCCGATGCGTTTTTCGTGGCGCTGCGCCTGCCCAATCATTTCCGGGCGATTTTCGCGGAAGGCGCCTTCAACGCCGCGTTCGTTCCGGCCTACGCGCACCTTTATGGCCAGAGCGAGCCGTCGGCGAAACTGTTCGCTGATCGTATCTTCACCGTGCTGTTCGGCGCCCAGATCGTGCTGCTTGTCGTGGCGTGGTCGTTCATGCCCCAGGTGATCGCCATTCTGGCGCCGGGATTTTCCGGTGACCCGGCCCGCGGCGAGCTTGCGATCGCGCTGACGCGGATCACGTTTCCGTATCTGCTGCTGGTCACGCTGGTGACGCTCTATGGCGGCATGCTCAACGTCATGCATCGGTTCGCCAGTGCCGCCGCCGCGCCGATTTTTCTTAACCTGTCGATGATGGCGACGCTGGCGCTGGCCGCGTTCTTTCCGGGCGCCGGATATGCGGCGGCATGGGGCGTACTGATCGCCGGCTTCCTCGAATTTTTCCTGCTGGCTGGAGACGCCGCGCGCAGCGGCATTCTGCCTCGGTTCGCGCCGTTCAAACTCGACGACGATGTCCGCGCGTTCTTTCGCGCGCTCGGGCCCGCGACTGTAGGCTCGATGGGCACCCAGGTCGCATTGTTCGCCGATACCATTATCGCGACGTTTTTGCCCGCAGGCGCGCTTTCTGCGCTGTATTATGCCGACCGTCTCAATCAACTGCCGATCGGTGTGATCGGTATTGCCATCGGCACGGTCCTGCTGCCGGAGATGTCGCGACGGCTAACGTCAAACGATCAGGCCGGCGCGATGGCGTCGCAGCGGCGGGCTTTCGATTTTACTTTGCTGTTTTCGGTACCGTTCGTTGCGGCGTTCCTGACGGTTCCCGATGTGATCATGCGGGCGATGTTCGCGCGCGGTGCGTTCTCGAAAACCGACGCCGCGGCCGCGGGAGCAACGCTTGCTGCCTATGCGATCGGGCTAATTCCGTTCGTGCTGATCCGCAGCGCGGTCGCGACCTTCTACGCCCGCCAGGACACCGCAACGCCGGTGAAGGCGGCGCTGATCGGGGTTGCCGTCAATGTCGCGTTGAAAATTGCGCTGGTTGGGGCGCTGGCGCAGGTCGGTCTAGCGCTCGCAACCGCGGTCGGCGCCTGGATCAACCTTCTCCTCGTGACAGGTTTTGCGGTGCGGGCAGGGTATCTCGACCTCGACAAGGCGCTGATGCAATCGCTGACGAAATTTGTCGTTTCCGGCGCCGTACTCGGGGCTGCGCTGTGGCTTGCCGCAAGGTTCGCCGTATCGCATTTGGCCCAACTGAGTGCGTTGCGCGACGAGGCCGCGCTGTTGGTGCTGATCGTGGTCGGCACCATCGTCTATGCCGGGTCGATCCTG
>JBGQCE010000300.1:0-5166 GCA_041495185.1 Bradyrhizobium sp. | reverse complement strand
GCCGGTGTCCGACGCCGGCACGATGCCTATTCTGTAACCGGCTGGCACTTCAAGCACCTCGCGCGTCAACTCGATCGCGAGCTTGAGCTTGGCCTTGCCGATTTTCGCGCGATGCGAGCGGCCTAGCGCGGCGTCTTTGAGGTTTTGGGGGTTCCAGCCAGGGCGCTTGGCACAGGGGCCGGAGGAAAAATGCGGCACATTCGGCCGCAAAGCGGGCTTCGCTGCAGTCATGTTCTATCCTTCCAGATAGCAAGCCTCCCGTTGGGGGGAGGTGTCCCGCCGCGGTGCATAAGGGAATCGACCGGAATCGTCAAGGAACTTTGCAGGGATCAGGTATGACCCTGGGGATCAGGTATGACCCTGGGGATCAGGTATGACCCTGGGGATCAGGTATGACCCCGGGGATCAGGTATGACCCCGGGATCACTGGCGATTGATGGCTCGGTATGCGCTTCCGCCGAGGCTGCCTGCGAATCCAGCAGCTCCGCCGCATCGGTGACGAGTCTTGCGGCTTTTCGCCGGCTCGCGACTTTCAAGACGCTTTTTTCGTCCGCCTGCACGACATACTCGTTGCCGATCCTGACAATCGAATAATTTTTCATTTGAGGTCCCCAAGCCGCCCAGGCCCGATGGGATACACCATGATGTCACGGATCGCTCCGCATAAAAAATTACGGAAGGCCGGTTGGTTTATCGCCCGTTAACCGGAAGGAATCGCAAAACGTCTTTCGCAATGACCGCAAGGGCCGCTGGAGCGATGGCCATCCCGGCTGTATCAAAATCGCAAGGTCATCCCGAAATGGATCGGCTTGCACGATCCGGCGAGCGCATTATTCCGGCGCGGCACCGACCGGAGGCCCGCCGGGCGGCCGATGCAGGAAGGTGATCGTCGCAAACGCCCCGAGCCACGAGCCCACGGCGGCAAAAGCCCACATATACCCAGTTCTCGGTGTAGCTGATCACCGCAAAGGACGAGAGCAGGTACCAGATGCTGCTCCAGGTTGCCGCGGGCACGCGCCTGCGGGCCACGACGGCAGAGGTGAACATGACATAGACCGCGTCGGTCGCAGCGGTGGCGAGCACGACGGCAGCGGCGGTCAGGGGATCGATGGCGGACATTGCGGTTCTCTCTCCTTGCACTGGATCGTCACGCGGAGGAGCACCCGGCGAAACGTTGCTAAAATCGCAAGGTCATCCCGACATGGCTCGGCTGAAATCCCAGCCGCACGTAGAACCGCTGCGCATCGACGCGGGTATGGTGCGTCAACAGCTCGACCAGCTTGCAACCCCTGGCGCGCGCTTCTGCGACGGCCCATTGCACCAACTGCTCTCCGATGCCGCGGCTGCGGCAATGCGTGGCGACGCGAACGTCCTCGATCAGGCCGCGCGAGGCGCCCTGCGAGCTCAGTCCCGGCAGGATGCAGAGCTGCAGGCAGCCGACGACGGCGCCCTCGCCATCCTCCGCGACCACGAGGCGGATATTCGGGTCGCGGTCGAGCGCCTCGAACGCCCGGAAATAGGACGGCGGCAGCGGGTCTTCGAGCCGCTCGCGCGCGCTGCCGAGCGGATCGTCCGCCAGCATGCCCACGATGACGCCGACGTCGTCGCGGTGGGCGCGCCGGATGGTAACAGAGCAAGTCACGGTCATGACGGTTCCAGCCACTCAACGCGCCGGCGGCAGGTCAAGCGACCGTTCGGCCTCGCCGATCCAGCGCCGCACGGCGGCGTAGCCGCCGAGGTGAAAGCCGCCCTCATGCGCCAGCCGCGTATAGGCCAATAGCGAGACGTCGGCGAGCGAGAGGCTGTCGCCGACCAGAAATCGCGTCGCAGCGAGCTGATGCTCCATCCGCGCCAGCGCGGCATAGCCGCGCTTGATCTTGTCGGGATCGAGATCGGATGCGGGTTTTCCGAGATACACCATCTGGAAGCGGCACACCGCGACATAGGGCTCGTGGCTGTATTGTTCCCAGAACAGCCACTCGTCCATCTTCGCGGCGGCAAATGGGTCAGAAGGAATGAGATCGCTGCCGCGGGCGAGATACCGGATGATGGCGTTGGATTCCGCAAGCGTCCGGCCGTCGTCGAATTCGACCGTCGGCACCTGGCCCGCGCTGTTGAGTTTGAGAAATTGCGTGGTGCGGGTCTCGCGCTTGAGCGTGTCAACGCCGATCCAGGTGTAAGGCAGCGCGAGCCTGTCGCAGACCCACTTCACCTTCAGGCAATTGCCCGAATTGGTATCGCCGTGAATTTTCATGACCGGCCGCCGTTCTCAGGAGAACAATCCAGCAGCCAAAATCAGGCGTGTCAACAACTTCGAGCGACGCGGGATCGCAGCCTCTTCGGTCAGAACTTGTAGCCTATTCCCGCGCGCAGGTTGTTGGCCTGAACGACCGTGTTCTTGACCGTCAGGAATTTTACGTATTCCCATTCGCCCCGCATGAACAAATTACCCCACAGCATGTATTCCAGACCGAGACCGCCGGTCCAGCCGGCAACAAAGGCATTGGTTCTTTGTTCTATCAGAGTCTGGGATTGCGCCGGAACGGGAAGTGTGGGTCCTATTGTCGTGGTCGTAATGCCGAAGATGTCTGTTGTGGTCACATCGTCGCGCCTAGTTACGGTACTCGTCACGGAGCGAGAGACGTCCATGCGCCCAACGGCAACACCGCCGAATACATAAGGCAGGAAATTGCCGGTTGCCCAGCCCGCGCGCCCCCTGAATGTGATCGCGTCCTTGACCTGCACCGCGGCGCGGCCGGTCAGCGTTACGCCATAGGTGGTGGTGACGCCTGGAGGGTTGGTCTGACCGGGCGGATTGACGATATCGAGCGAGTTGGAACCACTGGTCGAAGTAGCGAGCCTGTCAAAGTAGTTGTAATTCGCTTCAACACCAAGGACCAGATCGTCCCATTGATAGTTGCGGCCGACAAAGGCACCAAAACCCGTACCCTGCGTCGTCGTTTTGGGTAGCAGTCCGAATTGCGACGCCGGTTGCTGAAGCACGCTGTCACGAAAAATGAAATTCGTCAGACCGGCGATGCTCTTGCTGAAATCACTTTCTACCGCCGAATAGCTGACCTGCCCGCCGGCGTACCAGCCGTCCCAGTTTCTGGTGACCGGCGCCGTGGCAATACTGCCGCGAAGGAAATCGGGCATATCGGCCGCCTGCGCGCCGGACACCGCTCCAAACATCACCGCTGCCAGCAAAAACCTACGCATTGCAACGCTCCCATCGAACACTTTAACTTGGCGCTGATCATCGCTCGTTAACCTTAACCAATCGTTGTCGCAGGGGTCCGGGCGCAAAACAAAACGGCGCGGGAAGTTCCCGCGCCGTTAACAAACGTTAAGAGAGAAGAGGTTCGATCAGCCCTTGCGGATTAACGGCGGCGCGTAGACCTCCGGGCTTTCGAGATTCCATCGCACGCCCATCATGAGGTCGTGCGAGGAAATATTCTTGAACGTCGTCGGGTTGACGATGTTGTTGGTGCCGTCGAAGGTCTTGAGATCGCCGGTCAGGCCGTCGCCCATATTGAGATAGCGGTATGCGAGTTCGACGGTGAAGTTCGGGTTCACCTTGTAGGCAACGCCGGCATGGAGCGCCCAGGCCAAATTCCATTTCGCCACGTTGTCGCCGAATGCCAGCCCCGGCAGCGCGCCGTTGCCGTTGTTGGCGATGCCCTGATCGGTGAAGTTCGCAATTGAGACCCGCGCGGTGCCGACGCCGGCGCCGACGAACGGCGTCATGCACCACCAGGTGCCGAGATCGACATAGGCGTTGGCGAGAAACACCCACTCGGACTTGGTGGCGTGATAGGTGTCCATGCCGACACCACCAGGATAGGTGATGTGGTCGGTGCCGAAGAACTGCGAATTGCCGCGATACTCGCCTCTGACATCCGCGCGGAACCAATGATTGAACTGATAGCCGGCGCCGAGGCCGAAAATGCCCGCGGTGTTGAAGCCGAGACGCTGCTCCGACGTGGTGTTGTTGGCGTCGAGCACGTTGTTCAGGCGATCGACCCTCTGATTGCTGAAGCCGATATCGCCGCGCAGATACCATCCGCCGAAATCCTCAACCGGGGGCGGCGCGTACATCGGCGGGGGCGGCATGATGGCCATGTCGGCGGCGAACGCCATCGATGACAGCAGGGATGCCGCTCCGGCGGCAACGAGAGACTTAACGCTACGCATTGGCTTCGTCCTTTTGGCCGGTGAGGCAGACAACGCAAGGCCCCACATCTAAAAACTCACGGTCGGACGATGGCATTAAATGTTTAAGCGCCGCTTAACCCTAATTTTTAAGGTTGATAATCTCCGAAGATTTTTGCGGCGATGAAACCGGCCGCGTGAAAAATGGCGCAATCGTCACAATCGCTAACAATGTGTTGACGGGAATCCGGCAGGGTTCCGCGCGGCTGCGCTGCGTCAGCGCGCGGCTCGCGGCAGCTTCGGCAGGAACACCGCGAGCAAACCGATCGCCGGCAGGAAGGCGCAGACCTGATAGACGAACGCGATGCCGGTGTGGTCGGCGATCTTGCCGAGCACCGCGGCGCCGAGGCCGCCGATGCCGAACGCAAATCCGAAGAACACCCCGGAAATCATTCCGAAGCGGTGCGGCATCAGTTCCTGGGCGAACACGATGATCGACGACGTCGCCGACGAAATGATGAAGCCGATGAACGCCGTCAGCACGGCGCTTGCGAACAGCCCGGCATAGGGCAGCGCCAGCGTGAACGGCAGCGCACCGAGAATCGAAAACCAGATCACGTATTTGCGGCCGAACCGATCACCCAGCGGTCCACCGAAGAAGGCCCCCGCCGCGTTCGATGCGAGGAAGATGAAGAGATAGAACTGGGCGGCCTGGGTCGAGACCGAGAACTTGTCGATCAGGTAGAATATGTAATAGCTCGACAGGCTCGACACATAGAGCTGCTTCGAGAACAGAAGCGCGACCAGCACCGCAAGCGCGATCATGACCCGGCGGGAGTTCGGCGCATCCGGGTGCATCTCGATCGGCATCATTTTTTTCGCCGTGATCTGCGGCTTGTACCAGTGCCCGATCCGCCACAGGATGACGATCGCGAGGAACGCGATCGAGGAGAACCACGCGATGCTCGGCTGACCGAACGGCACCACGATCAATGCCGCCAGCAGCGGACCCAT
>JBGQCE010000299.1:0-5181 GCA_041495185.1 Bradyrhizobium sp. | reverse complement strand
GCCTTCGGCGCCTCGACCTCGGCCGCATCGACGAACAGATTGGGCACCTTTCCGGCCCGATCCAGAAGCCATGCAAGCGCAATCATGATCAGGATGCCGGCGACGCTGACGAGCAATTGCATCCAGAGCGCGCGCGCACCGGCTTGGGCGTGCTGAACCAGGATCCAATGCGCTCCAAAGGACAGGAATACGCCGAAGCAGAAAATCGGAAGCGAATGCTGGCCGCACAAGACCATTGGACGCAACCACTTGGAGGTAAGTATCTCCGATTTGCGCGGGAAATATCGCGTGACCACAAGCGCCAAAGCGAGAAAGTGGGTGAAACGCAACATATCGAGGTCAGTTTTGTCGATCGGATAGATCGCCTTGATCATCCATTTCGGCACCATGGCATCCAGGAACGGGATGTGCCAGGTCATCACGATCAGGAATGCGAAGGCAATCCACGCAAAGGCCAATGTCAGCGCCGCGCGCGACCGGATCAGGAACTGCAGTTGGGCTATGCCTCCAACGCCACACCATGCCGCGAATACAAACATCAATTGCCAGGCGAACGGATTGAAGTACCAGTGTGTCCCGGGCGGATACGAAGCGAGATTCCAGTCGAACAGGCGCGCCCCAACGTACAGGAGGACCGAGCCAAGCAAGGTCCAGTTTGGGCGGCGCAACAGGCACCACAGGATCAGCGGTGAAGCGGCTACCAGCGATATATAGAGCGGCAGCACGTCGAGGTCGACCGGCTTGTATCGCAGCGTGAGCGCCTGCCCGATCAGTATGTCGGGGTGCTCAAGAAATTGGGCGACGTTGAATTCATCCTTATACATCGGATTGTCGAACTTCCTGGCCGCGCGAGCGATCTGCGCCGTGAAGAGCAGGAACAGCATGATGTGGGCGACGTACATTTCCGCGACCCGCTTCCACAGCCGCTTCAAGGCGGCGAGAAAATGGCCGGTGCGTATGATCGGACCGTAGATGAAACCCGCAAGATAGCCGGAAATGAACACGAAGAACTCGGCGGCATCGCTGAAGCCGTAATTGCGCAGGGTCAGCCAGGCAACGACGTCGTCCGGAATGTGATCGAGGAAAATCATCCACAGCCCGATGCCGCGGAAGAGATCGAGCCGGAGGTCACGTTCGACGACATGCGAGAGAGATATCTTATCCTGATTGGCCATCATGCCTTATCCATTTTGTCGCAGTCGGAGAGATTAAAGTAACGTCAGCTAACAACACATCCTTTGGTCGATTGACGAGTGCTCATTGAGACCTACCAGAATACTGGTTTGCGGCAAATCCGCCACCCCCGCTGGAAATCACCTCTTTGTCCACCCGTTACCCACGATTCGGATTGTCAATGGGGTCACGCCGGGACGTCTACGCGTTCACGCCCAGGCCCTCAGGCCGAAATCGCCTTTGCCGAATCGACCTGATTGCGCAGTATGAATTTCTGGATCTTCCCGGTTGATGTTTTCGGAATGGGCCCGAACACCACGGCCTTCGGCGTCTTGAAACCGGACATCTGGCTGCGGCAAAACGCGATGATCTCGGCCTCGGTGGCGCGCGCGTTCTCTTTCAATTCGATGAACGCGCAGGGCACTTCGCCCCATTTGCCGTCGGGTTTCGCGACCACGGCTGCGAACAGCACCGCCGGGTGTTTGTAGAGCACGTCCTCGACCTCGACGGATGAGATGTTTTCGCCGCCGGAAATGATGATGTCCTTGGAGCGGTCCTTGATGATGATATAGCCGTGCTCATCGAGCACGCCGAGATCGCCGGTGTGAAACCAGCCGCCGGCAAAGGCCTCTTGGGTAGCTTTCTCGTTCTTGAGATAGCCCTTCATCACGATATTGCCGCGGAACATCACCTCGCCGACGGTCTCGCCGTCGCGCGGCACCTCGCGCATGGTTGCGGGATCGATCACGGTGACGGCTTCCTGCAGCGGGTAGGGCACACCCTGCCGGCGTTTGAGTTGCGCGCGTTGATCTGCAGGAAGGTCGTCCCAGCCTGGCTGCTCCGCGCAAACTGACGCAGGGCCATAGACTTCGGTCAGGCCATAGACATGCGTCAGCTTGATCCCGATGCTCTCGGCGCCTTCAAGAACAGCCACCGGAGGCGCTGCACCCGCGATCAATCCGACCACGGGCCGCGCGGCCTTGCCCTTCGGTGCATCCGGCGCATTGATCAGGGTGTTATAGACGATCGGCGCACCCGCCATGTGGGTGACGCCGTGCTTCTTGATCAGCTCGAAAATCCTGGATGGTTCGACCTTGCGCAGGCACACGTTGATGCCGGCCGCCGCCGCCACGGTCCATGGAAAGCACCAGCCGTTGCAGTGGAACATCGGCAGGGTCCAGAGATAGACCGGATGCTGGCCGAGATTGCCGGCGAGGATGTTGCTGACGGCGTTGAGGTAAGCGCCGCGATGATGGGTCACGACGCCCTTCGGGTTACCCGTGGTTCCCGAGGTATAGCTGAGCGCGATGGCGTCCCATTCGTCCTGCGGCAGTCTGGCGGCGAAACTCTCATCGCCCTTTGACAGCGCATCCTCATATTCGATCGCGCCGATCCGCTTTCCGCCCGGGAAAGCCGCATCGTCGACGTCGATGACGAGCGGTTTTGGACCCTTCATCAGGGTGAGCGCCTCCGTGATCACGCCGGTAAATTCCGGGTCGACCAGAATGATCCTGGCGCCGCCATGATCGAGCTGGAAGGCGATCGAGGACGCATCGAGCCGGATGTTGAGCGCGTTGAGCACGGCGCCCGCCATCGGCACCGCAAAATGCACTTCGTTCATCGCGGGGATATTCGGCAGCATCGCCGCGACCGTATCGCCGCTGCCGATGTTTCGGCCTGCGAGGTATGATGCGAAGCGCCGGCAGCGCGCATAGGTCTGCGACCAGGTGAAGACGCGGCTCTCGTAAACGGTGCTGATATGATCGGGATAGACGGCGGCGCTGCGCGCCAGGAAGCTCAGCGGCGTCAGCGCCACGTAGTTGGCGGGCGTCTTGTCCAAACCGATACTGTACTGGCTCTGCTTCCCACTCATCGGTGATCTCCATTCCAAAACGCTTGATGCCCTGGGCGGGATCGACGCGCCCGATGGCGCAGGCGGCATAATAGCCTACTAGGATCGCAGCCGATAACCAGCATCGGCTCCAGCCGCCGCCAATCGAAGCGGCGATAGACCACAGCACCGGCCAGCTTCCCATGAGATAAACGCTGGAAAGCTCGATGCTGATGCAATTTAGAGCAAAATTTATCCAAGCCTTTGATATATCTATAGATAAAAATATTCCATAATATACCTTATGCGAATCCGATGTTTTGGCGTTCGTACAGGCTTGCCAGGTTTCGCGCCAACCTACCGCCCCCTGAAGCGCGGCTTGCGGCGGCCCAAAAACGCCGCCACGCCCTCCTTGTGATCTTCGGTCAGGCTCGCCAGTGCGAACTGGTCGATGTCCATGTGGCTGGCGAGATCGTCGAGCGCGTGCGTCAGGCGATTAACGGTCAGCTTGGTCATGGCGACCGACAGCGGCGGCTGCGCTGCGACTTTTGCGGCCAGCGCTATCGCGGCGTCGAAAGCCCGGCCGGGATCGGCCACCTCCTCCACCAGACCCCATTCGTAGGCCTCGGTAGCTGAGATGCGCTGGTCGGCCAGGATCACCGCCTGCTTGGTTCGGGCCGGTCCGATCAGATGCAGCATGCGTGGAACGCTCTGCCAGCTCATGTTCATGCCGAGTCCGATTTCGGGGACCCTGAGATGGGCGTCGCGGCCCATGACGCGGAAGTCCAGCGCCACCGCCAGCGCCACGCCGCCGCCGATGCAAAAGCCTTCGATGGCGCCGATCGTGATCTGCTCCATCTCCTGCCAGGCGCGGGTCAGCCGCGGCCCGAGCTTGAGGTGCCGGCGCAGCGACCCGAGATCCATGCTCCGGCGCAACCGGCCTTCGGGGTCCTTGAGGTCGAAGCCTGCGGTGAACGCCTTGGTGCCGCCGGTGAGCACCACGACAGAGGTTTCGCCGTCGTCCTCGAAGCTGCGCGCGGCATCGGTGAGTTGGCGCATCGCCTCAGGCGACAGCGCGTTGATGCCGTCGCCGCGGTCGAAACGAACCACACTGATGCGCCCGTCGGGCCCCTGTCCCTTTTCGATGGTTACAAAATCCGTCAAGTCCGCACCTCCCCGCCATTCTTTTCTCGGGACGATAGCTCACAAATGCCCGGTCCGCTCGCGTGCGGGTTTGCCGTCAGGCACGGGAAAACGGATCGTGGTGCCGATTGTGATCCAGTTGGCATTTTCCCCGGTAATATTGCGGCCATAGATCACATCGACCGAGAAAATCTCGTTGGGCCGGTAACGGACGCCGGTCTGAAACCTTGGCCGAACCACGCTGGGGATGTCAGATGCGCCGGCCTGGCCGAATGCCTCGATCGTCCACTGCAGGACATCGGTGAATTTCCAATCAAAACCCAAACCGTAGGTCAGATAATGCCGGTGGACGGTGTGGTCCCACAGCCAGCCGCCATTGACGTTGATCCGCATGGTTTCGGAAAGCCGGAACGTCGCCGGCACCACAGCGAATGCGGTGAGGTTTTCGCCTGTCAGGACATCGAAGGAGCCGCCGGCAAACAACGAAAAGCCGAGTTTACCGATACCTGTAGGCGCGATGTTGGTTTTGGCCTTTGGCGCGATGGTGGTGCTCCAGTCGCCGTCGCTGCGAGACCGGACGGTCTGCAGGCTCAATTCTACCGGCCTGAAGATATTCACCGCGCAGGACGGATTGGCCACGGCCGAAAAATCGGTGTTGGTCGCAGCCGACATCCAGCTCTCGACCTTGCACGATCCGACCTCGGAAATATCGGCGGCATCCACCGCATAGGCGCCGTTGGCCGCCCGCGCATCGTCCGGTGCCGCCAGCAGCGTTGAAATCGCCATCGCCGCGACGAATGCTGCCGATATTGACCTAAGCCCCATGCAGAAAGGCTAGCTGAGTCGACACCTCGACATCCGCAGAATAATGCGATTATCCTGCCGATATGACTGGCCACGATCACCATCACCACGACCACGACCATTCGGACTTGTCCGAGACCGAGCTGCGCGTGCGCGCGATCGAGACCATTCTGACCGAAAAGGGTTATGTCGAGCCGGCCGCGCTCGATCTGTTGATCGAGACCTACGAG
>JBGQCE010000298.1:0-5187 GCA_041495185.1 Bradyrhizobium sp. | reverse complement strand
CGTCAGGTTGCTCGAGGGCATCAACCACATGGGTATCGTCGCCGCGCCGAAGGCGGTATCCCTCATCGCCGACGATGTCGCCACGCGCGCCATGGCGGGCTCATAGCGGTGTTGCGGCGGGGGAGGGCAACATGATCGACAGCCAGCAGGCATCCGAGGCGCTCGCGGAGATCAACGAGATGGCGCGCCGCGTTCGCCAATCGCGGATTTACAATCTCGCCAGCCTGATGCTGATCATGTGGGGAGCGCTGGTGTTTGCCGGCTATCTCGGCTCGTTTCTGCTGCCGCGTTATGCCGGCTATTTCTGGATCGTGTTGAATGTGGCGGGAGTAGCAGGTTCGTTTGCGATCAGCGCCTTCGGATATCCAAAAACCGGCATTCGCACCTTCGATGTCAGGACGCTGATCGCATTCCTGCTGTTCTTCGCCTTTGGTTTCCTCTGCACAAGCGTGCTCGGCCACTTCACGGCGCGCCAGATGAGCACGTTCTGGCCGATCTATTTCATGATGCTCTATGTCATCGCCGGGCTCTGGTTTGGCAATGCCTTCGTCGCCATCGGCCTTTCCATTAGCGCGCTGGCGCTGGTGGGCTACTACCTGGTCCGCGACTGGTTCGACCTCTGGATGGCCTTTGTCGATGGCGGCGGGCTGATGCTCGGCGGCTTGTGGATGCGCCGGAGCTGACCCATGGCCGAGATCGACGACATCATCCACCAGCCGCTGCGGCTGAAAATCATGGCGGCGCTGAACGCGCTGCCTGCCACCACGGGTCTCGACTTTTCTCGGCTGAAAAAGCTGACCGGCGCCACCGACGGCAATCTCGGCGCCCATATCGAAACGCTGGCGAAGGCCGGCTATGTCGCGGTCGAAAAGGCCTTTGTAGGCAAAAAGCCGCAGACTACGGTGACCGCCACGGCTGCCGGGCGCGGCGCGTTTGCCCGCCATGTCGCGTATCTCAAGGAAATTATCGAGGCCGCGGCGGGGCGGCCGTAGCCTTAGACGTCATTCCGGGGCGCTCGCAACGCGAGCGAACCCGGAATCTCGAGCCACGCAGCACGCCAGCGCAAAGCAACTTTGAGATTCCGGATCGGCGCTCGCGCGCCGTCCGGAATGACGTTGTTTCATTAGCTTATCCCTTGCAGGGGGAGGGGGACTCGTGCAACCGACACGGTCTCGAACCCCTCATCTGGCTGCATCTCATGCAAATTCTTCTGCTCGGTTCCGGCGGCCGCGAACACGCCCTGGCTTGGAAGATCGCAGCTTCCCCCCTGGTGACAAAGCTCTGGTGCGCGCCGGGCAATGCCGGCATCGCGCGGGAAGCCGAATGCGTGGCGCTCGATATCGCCGACCACGCCGCGGTGATCGATTTCTGCCGACGTAACGCGGTGGATTTCGTCGTGGTCGGTCCGGATGCGCCAATCGCGGCGGGCATCGTCGACGATCTCGACGCGGCTGGCTTCAAGGCATTCGGACCGACAAAGGCCGCGGGCCAGCTGGAAAGCTCGAAGAAATTCACCAAGGCGCTGTGCCGCGCGAATCATATTCCGACTGCGGCGTACGAACACTTCACCGACGCAGATAAGGCGAAGGCCTACATCCGCAAACAGGGCGCTCCGATCGTCGTCAAGGCCGACGGGCTCGCCGCCGGAAAAGGCGTCGTCGTGGCGATGACGGACGAGGAAGCGCTTGCCGCGGTCGACATGATGTTCGGCGGCGGACTGGGTGAAGCCGGCGCCGAGGTCGTGATCGAGGAATTCATGCAGGGCGAGGAAGCCTCGTTCTTCGCCCTGTGCGACGGCGAACACGCGCTGGCGCTGGCCACCGCCCAGGATTACAAGCGCGCCTTCGATGGCGACAAGGGTCCGAACACCGGCGGCATGGGCGCCTATTCGCCCGCGCCTGTCATGACGGAGGCGATGTGCGCGCGCGTGATGGAGGAAATGATCAGGCCGACGCTGCGTGCATTGAAGGCGATGGGATCGCCGTACAAGGGCGTGCTCTATGCCGGCGTGATGGTGACGAAGGAAGGACCGAAGCTTGTCGAATACAACGCCCGCTTCGGCGACCCGGAATGTCAGGTGCTGATGCTGCGGATGATGTCCGACCTTGTGCCGGCGCTGATCGCATGCGCCGACGGGCAATTGAAGAATTTCAGCCTGCGCTGGTACGACGATGTCGCGCTCACGGTGATCATGGCGACCAAGGGTTATCCCGGCAGTTATGGCAAGGGCTCGGTGATCGAAGGGCTCGACGACGCCGCGAAAATCGAAAGCGTCGAGATTTTCCATGCCGGCACGGTGGCGAAGGACGGAAAGATTCTCGCCAATGGCGGCCGCGTCCTCAACGTCTGCGCGTCGGCCAAGACCGTGACCGAGGCACAGCAGCGCGCCTACCGGGCGGTCGACCTTATCAAATGGCCCGAGGGCTTCTACCGCCGCGATATCGGCTGGCAGGCCGTGGCGCGCGAGAAGGCAAAGGGCTAGGGCGGGCAGCTCTGCCCGGATGAGCGAAGCGACGTCCGGGAAATCGTTGACGAGTTGTGATATAAGTCTGGGTGTGAAGGGTTGAATTTCGCTCAGTCTGTGGAGACCGTCATGGGCCTGGCCTTATCAGCTGAAAGCCAATCGCTGTGGAATACGATCCACCGTGAGGCGGTCGCGGTCGCCGCCGCCGATCCGGTGTTGTCCGCGTGGATGCACGAGGCGATCATCAATCACGGCGATCTTGCCAGCGCGCTGGCCCAATTGATCGCTGTAGCGGTCGGCGGCAGCAGCAACGAGAAAACCGTCACCCGGCGACTTGCCGAACGGGCCTATCGCGACGATCCTTCTTTGATCTGGATCGCGACCCTCGATCTGCGAGCGCCAGTTGCCCGTGATCCAGCGTGTCCCGGCCCCCTCCACGTCCTGCTGCATTTCAAGGGCTATATCGCGCTGCAGGCTTACCGCATCTCGCATTGGCTCTGGGAAAGCGGGCGGACCGAATTCGCCCGCGAGCTGCACGGCCGCACCACCCAGGCGTTGCATGTCAGCATCCATCCTTCCGCGACGATCGGAAGTGCTGTGTTTATCGACCATGGCACCGGTGTCACCATCGGTGAAGGCGTGGCAATCGGCGACGACGTGTCGATGCTGCAGGGCGTCACGATCAGCCGCTCGCCGGAAGACCCGGCTGGCGCGCCGCGGATCGGCCGCGGCGTACTGCTCTCAGACGGGGCGATAGTGTTGGGCGACATCGACATCGGCGATTTTGCCAAGATCGGCGCTGGCTCACTGGTTATGGCGTCGGTGCCATCCGGGTACACCGCAGTCGGCGTACCGGCGCGGCTGATCGGCCGCGCATCTGATGCGCGGCCCGCGCTAAACATGGATCAGTCTCTGCCTTGATCCAGCGGTACGCAAATCAGGAATCGGAAGCCGGATTTTTTTGATTTCCGCATTCGGACAAGCGCTCTTGTCGCTGTTTGCGATGGTCCTGTTCAATGGTTGCCTTCACTGATTTGCCCGACGGGCAAATCAGTAACTTGTCTGTCCGGATGTCGTGTCCACCCCCCTTTGTAAAAATATTCTTGTTCACCCGTCGGGCAAATCAGCGATACATAATCGCCCGTCTCGTCCCACCGAGGGGCGCTCGCGATCGTCACGAAACGCGGGACGGGATGCAGTGGACGCGGAAGCATTGGCATGCGCAAGCATGCAGACGAACGATGCCGATGCGGACGGCGAAGTCGTGTGGTCCTGGCGCCTCGACGCAGGTGTTAAGTTTGCGGAGGTAACTCTGCTGACGACGGTGACAACCCAGCAGATCTCACCGGGGAGAGCACGAAGGAACCCGTTAACACCATTGCGTGCGGGAATGCCGGGTGATTCCGGTGGACCTGTGGTGACTAACTCGTGTGTTTGTTTTCCAACTTGCACGCGAGGCTGCGGGTGCATCGAGCGCCCGGCATTCCCCACGCCCTTATTGGGCGAAACGGTTAGCAAAACTCGGGCAACCCATGCCGCGAGATCGCGGAGTCACATCTTGCCGTCATTGCGAGGAGCGCAGCGACGAAGCAATCCATTGTTGCTTGCGGCCATGGATTGCTTCGCTAGCGCTCGCAATGACGGTTTCTAGACCGTTTGAAAATCAAACTCCCGTCGTCCCTGCACCCGCAGGGACGACCCGTTGAAAGGGACGACGAATGCACGGGTCAGTCATCCGTCGGCCCGCTACATTCAGCTCAGATCAAATCGCCGCCCGCCGCCAATGCCGTGGTGCCGTGCTCGCGGTATGCCTTGATGACGTTACGGCCGACCCGCCATCGGTGCACCTCGTCGGGACCGTCGACCAGCCGCTGCGAGCGAACCTGCGTGTACCATTTCGCCAGCACCGTATCCTGGCTGAAGCCGAGCGCGCCATGGAGCTGGATCGCGGTGTCGATCACGTGGTGCACCATATGCGCCAGGTAGACCTTGGCGATGGAATTTTCCTGCGTCAGGTCCATGCCCTTTTCCGCCTTGTAGGCGATGTGCAGCAGCATCAGCCGCCCGATATAGAGCTGGCTGGCGCATTCGGCGAGCATGAACTGCACAGCCTGGCGGTCGGCGAGCAGCACGCCGAAGGTCGAGCGCTTCGTTACATGCGCGACCGCCATGTCGAGCGCGCGCTGCGCCTTGGCGACGTTGTGCATGCCGTGGCGCAAGCGGCCGTAAGCGAGGCGGTGCTGGCCCATGTTGAAGCCGTTGCCTTCGCCGCCGAGCAGATTCTCGGCCGATACCTTGAGATCCCTGATCTCGATTTCGGAATGGCCGCCGTGGATCACGTCGGCGTGTGGACCTTCGATGGCCATGTTCTTGATGTTACGCTTGATCTTGTAGCCCGGGTTCGGCAATTCGACGATGAAGGTCGAATATCGCTTGTGCCGTGGCGCATCCGGATCGGTCTTGGCCATCACAAGCGCCATGTCGGCGACGCTGGCGGAGGAAGAGAACCACTTCTCGCCGTTGAGAATGTAATTCTCGTTGCCATCCTTCACCGCGGTAGTCTGCATGCCCGTAGCGTCGGCGCCCGCCGCTTTCTCCGTCATCGAGAAGCAGATGCGCTTTTCCCCATTGAGCAGGGGCTTGAGGAACTTCTCCTTCTGAAGCGGCGTGCCATGCTCGAGGATGGTCATCATCGATGCGTCGTCGGGCCCCTGCGTGTTCAT
>JBGQCE010000297.1:0-5191 GCA_041495185.1 Bradyrhizobium sp. | reverse complement strand
GCGCTCATGAGCATCACCCTTCGCCACCTGCTCTTCACAGGAATCTCCATCCATCGTTGCCCCGCCTGGACGGAAGTAACGCGCCGCTGGTTCACGGGCTCGACCTCAACTCGGGCCCGGCGCACGAAATTGCGTTTCGCAGGTTCAGCGCGCAATCGGCCAGCGTCGGAAAAGCCTCAAGAGCTTACCAGGCGTCAGCTTGCGAATCCGGTGCAGGCAAAGCATCTAACTCATTGAAAATAATGGCGATCCCAGCAGGATTCGAACCTGCAACCCACGGAGTAGAAATCCGTTACTCTATCCAGTTGAGCTATGGGACCGTAGGACCCCTCATATCACTACAATTATGAAAAAGCCGCCACCCGGGCACGCCAAAATGAGGAACGGGCTCTACTCCGTGCACATCCAGATGGGCGACGATGTCAAGGGCCGGGCCAGCGGCATTATCGTGCTTCGCGACGGCGTGATCCTCGGCGGCGACCCCTATTTCTGGTCGGTCGGCTCCTACACCGTTGGCAAGGGAACATGGAAGGGTGATCTGGTCACCAACCAGCACACGCCCTATCGCAACAGCTCGGCGCGCCCGGTTTTTCCCGGGCGGGAGGTCACGACAGGCTTTTCCGGAACATTTCGGGCTGACGATTCCGAGGTTTTCGGCACCTCGCCGGTAGGCCGCCAAAGCGTCAGTTTTCGCGCGACATTGCGCCGGCTAGCGGATAATTGATGGCTTCCCGGCCCGGGCGGATGTACACCGCTCCCGATCGTGCAGACACCTTCGTTTTGCGTTCTGCACGGACGCGCCCGATCGGCTCGCAACCAACAATGAAAGTGACAAGGCCCGTTCAATGAGTGGATTCAAGGAACCTAGCTTCGCGGACCGGCAGAAGGCGGCACAGCAAGCCAGGCAAAACATCCTGAACAAGTTTCGCAGCCAACCGGGTCCCGACGATCCCGAGGTCAAGCAGCGGCAGGCCGAGCGCGAGGTTCAGGCCGCCGAACGCGCCAAGGCCAAACTGGCGCGCGAAGCCGCCAAGGCCGAACAGAAACGCCGCGACGCCGAAGCGGCAGCCGAGGCCACAGTAAAGCTCGCGCGCGAAAAGGAAGAGGCGGCTGCCAGAGAGACGGCGCTCGAGGCCGAACGCAAGGCGGCGCGCGACGCGCGCTATGCCGCGCGCAAGAAGCGGAAATAGCTGTCCCGCGCGGGGTAGCTCCCAGACGTCACAGGCTCGCCCCAAATCGAGGCGAGCCTGCGGATGCCAAGAAGTGAAGGTTAATTCTTCCTTACTTCTTCATTCCGTCGTCCTTTTTCATGCCATCTTTCGCCATGCCGTCTTTCGACATCGCGTCCTTCTTCATGCCGTCGTCCTTCTTCATGCCATCCTTCGACATGGTGTCCTTCTTCATGCCGTCGTCCTTGCCCATCTTGTCCTGGGCGAAGGCGGCAGGCGCAAGCGCCAGGCTGAGCGAAACAACGGCGGCCGATACTCCGAGTGCGATACGGGTGCTAATGGTCATTGGTGGGTGATCCCTTTGAAACCGGTTTTGAAAGCGACTTATGCCGCTATGTCCACGACGGTCCCACGGTGCGGTTTGTTACCTGCGCCTTGAAAATTTTTCCGTGAGGGCTTTTTGAGACGTACCCGGGGTTTGGAATGAAGGCCGCTAAAAGATGTTTTTCGGTCTTTTTTCCGTCGAATCTTTCGGTAAGTGTGCGCCGCAGCAAGAACGCGCTGCCTCAATCCGGCCTCGAACTATGAGACTAGAGAAAATACGGGCGAAGACGGGCTAATATGCCTTCAACGCCGAGCCAAGCATCCAATCAGAAATCGCCCAGGGAGACTTCCATGCTGATCACACGCCGCCATGCCCTCGTATCTGCGCTTGCCGCCCCCGCTATTCTGCGTTTTGGGACCGGAACGGCCCATGCTGCAACCACGCTGAAAATATCGCACCAGTTTCCCGGCGGCACCATCGACAAGGGCGATTTCCGCGACCGGATGTGCCGGATGTTCGCTGCCGAAGTGGCAAAACGCAGCGGCGGCGAGCTCGCTGCCGAGGTCTATCCGAACTCTTCGCTGATCAAGACCAACGCGCAATTCTCGGCGATGCGCAAAGGCGCGCTCGATATCAGCCTGTATCCCATGCCCTATGCGGGCGGCGAATTGCCGGAGACCAATATCGGCCTGATGCCCGGCCTGGTCTCGACTTACGATCAGGGCCTGAGCTGGAAGAAGAAGCCGGTCGGCAAGGCGCTGACGGATTTCCTGGCCGACAAGGGCATCATCCTGCTCACCTGGGTCTGGCAGGCCGGCGGCGTCGCCAGCCGTACGCGGCCCATCGTCGCCCCGGAAGACGCCAAGGGCCTCAAGGTGCGCGGCGGTTCGCGCGAGATGGATATGGTGCTGCAGGCCGCGGGTGCATCCGTGCTGTCGGTGCCGTCAAACGAAATCTATGCGGCGATGCAGACCGGCGCCTGCGACGCCGGCATCACCTCCTCCACCAGCCTGATTTCGTTCCGGCTCGAGGAAGTCTCGAAATCCCTGACCTCGGGCGCAGCCGCATCCTACTGGTTCATGCTGGAACCGCTGATGATGTCGAAGTCGATCTTCGACGGCTTGCCGAAAAAACATCAGGACATCATTCTCGCGGTCGGTACCGAACTCGAAGCGTTCGGCAAGAAAGGCGCGCAGGACGACGACATCGAGGTTGCCAAGGTCTACCAGAAGGCCGGCTGCAAAATCGCCGCGCTTGACGTCGCCACGGTCGGTAAATGGCGCGACATTGCGCGGGTTACCGCGTGGAAGGACTACGGCGCGAAAACCACAACCTCAGCCAACCTGTTGAAACTCGCCTCCGACGTCACCGCATGATGCACGGTCCGCTCACGGATCAAAATGAGCGTTCGATCGCCGCCCCGAGCAGTCCGCTCGTGGCGGCGATCGAGCGCTCGCTTGCCTTTTGCAACAACATCATCGTCGTCATCTCTGCCGTCGCGCTGATCGCGGCCTGCGCCATCCTCAGTTACAGCGTGCTCAGTCGCGCCCTGTTCCACAGCGCCAATTATTGGCAGGACGAGGCGGCGGTGTTTCTGTTGGTCGGCGCGACCTTCATGACCTCGGCCTATGTGCAGGGACAACGCGGCCACATCGGCATCGAGGCGTTCGTCGGGCTGTTGTCGCCGATGGTCAACCGCGTCAGGCTATGGCTTGTCGATGTCGCGAGCCTGCTGTTCTGCGCGTTCTTCGCCTGGAAATCCTGGACGCTTGCGCATGAAGCGTGGGTCGACGGCCAGGTGTCGAATTCGATGTGGTCGCCGCCGCTGGCGATCCCTTACGGCCTGATGGCCGCCGGCATGACCCTTTTGTGCGTGCAGATCCTGCTGCAGATCGCAATTCCGCTCACCGGTTTGGCGCGCCGATGACCGTGCTTGGAATCGGTATCAGCTACGGCGTGGCCACCCTGTTTGCGATGTTCTCGGGCATGCCGATCGCATTTGCGTTGGGCGCGGTCGCGATCGTGTTCATGGGCATCTATATGCCCACGGCGTCGCTCGATACCGTGACGCAGAATGTCTACGAGGAAATGGCCTCGATCACGCTGTTGTCGATCCCGCTTTTCATCCTGAAGGGTGCCGCGATCGGCAAATCGCCTGCGGGGCAGGATTTGTATTCGGCGCTGCACGCCTGGCTACATCGCGTGCCCGGCGGACTCGGCGTCGCCAATGTATTTGCCTGCGCATTGTTCGCAGCGATGGCCGGGTCATCGCCCGCGACCTGCTCGGCGATTGGATCTGCCGGCATCCCGGAAATGCGCAAGCGCGGTTATTCCGGCGGGTTCGCCGCCGGCATCATCGCCGCCGGCGGCACCCTCGGCATTCTCCTGCCGCCCTCGATCACCATGATCCTGTTCGCGGTCGCGGCGGAAAAATCCCTTGGGCGGCTGTTCCTCGCCGGCATCGGACCCGGCCTGCTGCTGGTCACCTTGTTCGGTGTCTATGCGGTGATCCGCTTTCGGAAAGAATACGCCGCCGCGAGCGCGATTTACAAACAGACCGGCGCGACGTCAGCCATCCTCACGCGCGACGAGTTCACCATGGCGGAGCGCTTCAACGTTCTGCCGCGGGTGCTGCCGTTCGTCCTGCTGCTGACGGGGGTGATGATCGCGCTCTACGGCGGCTTTGCGACGCCCTCCGAAACCGCGGGGCTCGGCGGGCTGCTCGCGCTGGCGCTGATCGCGCTGATCTACAGCGTGTGGCGGCCGAGCGACCTGGCGCCGATCATGAAGTCGACGATCCGTGACTCCACCATGCTGATGATGCTTATCGGCATGTCGCTGTTGTATTCCTATGTGATGAGCTACCTGCACATCTCGCAATCGGTCGCGGAGTCGATTGTCGCCATGCACCTGCCGCGTTGGGAATTGCTTGCGGCGATCCTGGTCATGGTCGTCGTGCTCGGATTTTTTCTGCCGCCGGTTTCCATCATCCTGATGACCGCGCCGATCATCCTGCCGCCGCTGCGCGCGGCTAACTTCGACATCATCTGGTTCGGCGTCGTCATGACCATCGTGATGGAGATGGGACTGATCCACCCGCCGGTCGGCCTGAATATTTTCGTCATTCGCAACGTCGCACCCGATATCCCCTTGAGCGAAGTGATCTGGGGCACGCTGCCGTTCGTGCTCTTGATGATGGCGGCGGTGGTGGTGCTGTGCTTCGCGCCCGGCATTTCAACGTACCTGCCCGATCTGGTGATGGGACCGGACGGCGGGCGGTGATTAAGTGGCGAATAGAGAGTAGCGAATAGCGAATAGGAAAAATCCCATTCGCTATTCGCTATTCGCCATTCGCCCGCTTCGCATTCAACGCCGACGCGACGCGGCTCACCGGCGGTCGGCCGATCAGCCGGCTGATCGCGTTGGTGGCCGCCACCAGTTTTGGCATATCAACGCCAGTAGCAATGCCCATGCCCTCCAGCATGTAGACCACGTCCTCGGTTGCGACATTGCCGGTAGCGCCGGGCGCGTAGGGGCAGCCGCCAAGACCGCCGGCGGCGGAATCGATCACGCGGGCGCCCTCCTCCATCCCGGCATAGAGATTGGCCAGCGCCTGGCCGTAGGTGTCGTGAAAATGCATCGCCAGATTGGCCATCGGCATGCTGCCTGCCACGGCGCGCAGCAGATGCCGCGCCTT
>JBGQCE010000296.1:0-5193 GCA_041495185.1 Bradyrhizobium sp. | reverse complement strand
GGCTTTGACCGGTCAAGTCAACGCAGGCCCCGAAAACGTCGAAATTGCGGGGATTTTTATTGCAGCACGATGGTTAATTCCTGCGGCGGCAAATGGGCGCAGATTCGGCGTGTTGCCGCCGCCTGGGATAGGTCCTATCTGGACTATGGGTTCCACCCGGAGGCTCGCCATGCCCGCGATCGCATCCACCGCCAGACTTTCGCGGCCGCTGTTGCTGCTGGCGCTTATCGGGGGCCTGGTCATGGCGGCGACATTGGCGCTTTGGGCCTATTACGGTACTGCCGTGTTCTTCGAAATGGTGCGCACCGGCTGGGTCGCGTGCTTCTGATGCAGCTCAAGTGCAGTCCGAGTGACGCCCGATGACGGCGCGGACATCTCACATTCTTCTGGTCTTCGCCGCTTTTCTGGCGGGCCTCGTCATCTTTCTCGGCGTCATTCTTTTCACGACCCATTATCGGGGAACCGCGCTCGGCCCGTCGGCGATCGGCGGACCCTTCAAACTGATCGATCAGAGCGGCAAGCCGATCACTGAGGAGGACATGAAGGGCCGTCCGTTCCTGGTATTCTTCGGCTACACGCATTGTCCCGACATCTGCCCGACCGCGCTGTTCGAAATGTCGGAGGTCCTGCGCGTGCTCGGCAACGACGCCGACCGCATCGGCGCGCTGTTCATCACCGTCGATCCGGAGCGCGATACGCCGGCGATCATGAAGGATTATCTGTCGAGTTTCGATCCGCATCTGCGCGGCGCCACCGGCGATACCCAGGCGATCGACGCGGTGGTGAAGGCCTACCGGGTCTACGCCAAGAAAGTCCCCACCGACAAAGGCGACTACAGTATGGATCACACCGCGCTGATCTATCTGATGGACAAGCAGGGCCGCTTCGTCGCGCCGTTCAAGCTCGATCGCAAGCCCGAGGAAGCGGCGGCCGATCTGCGGCGCTATCTGTAGCGCAGCCCGGCGGCAGCGATATTAAATCGGTGGCCGCGCCGTTCATTCTCAAGCGGCGACGCGGGAAAGCGGCTGCCGGTCGGCGGCGCCCTCTGGAGTGTCGGGGGCGAGCGTCGGCAGGTCGCCGGCTTGCTTGAGCGCGCTGAGATAACGCTCCAGCTCGACGAGCGAGCGCGTCATATTGGCGGCTCGCAGCGAGCTTTTGGCCAGGCCGTGCTCGGTCTTCTCCCAGGCGTAGGGCGCGAACACCAGCTGATAGAGCGCGCGCCAGGCCGCCAGCGAGAGCAGCAGCCAATGCACCGGCGTCAATAGCAGTATCCAGGCTGTCGACAGCAGTCCGCGGCGCAACAGGCCGAGCCAGCCGAGGAAGGCCGAGGTCAGATAGCCGATGACCACCGTCATGCCGTAGACCGCCGCGAGGATGACGACGCTCGCGCTATCGCCGCGCCACATCGGGGCGCCGCTGAGCACCGAATAGAACAATCCGGCGGTAAACAGCGGATGCACCAGCGCCGCCAGCGCATTGCCGCCAACGATGAGCTGAAAGGTGAGAAAGCCCGGCAGGCCCAAATCGCGCAGCAACCGGCCGGGCTGGCGCATGTGCACCAGCCAGGTCTGCATCCAGCCTTTGAACCAGCGTGTGCGCTGGCGCAGCCAGGGGCCGAGATGCGCCGGCGCTTCCTCGTAGGTGGTAGAATCGATCATGTCCGATCGATAACCGAAACGCGCCAGCCGCATGCCGAGATCGGCATCCTCGGTCACGTTGTAGGGATCCCATCCGCCGACCTCGCGCAAAATCGCGGTGTGGAAATGATTGGACGAGCCGCCGAGCGGGAGCGGCAGATGCAAGGCGGCCAGCCCCGGCAGGAATACGTCGAACTGCCCGGCATATTCGGCCGTAAACAGCCGGGCCAGCCAACTGTCGGCGCTATTGTCGATGCACAGCCGCGCCTGCACACAGGCCAGATCCTCGCCGCCGGCGTGGAAGGCCTGCAAGGCGTAGCGCAACTGGTTTGGCTCCGGCCGATCCTCGGCGTCATAGATCACCGTGAAGGTGCCGCGCGCGAACGGCAGCGCGACGTTGAGCGCTTTCGGTTTGGTGCGCGGACCTTGCGTTGGAACCGGGATCACCACAACCGGCATGCGGTTGTTGCGGGCGGCGATGGCCGCGCGCGTTGCACGATCGTCGGCCTCGATCGCGACGATCACGTCGAGTTTCTCGGCCGGATAATCCAGCCGCTCGATCGCGGTGAGCAATCCATCGACCGACGCCGCTTCGCGGTAGAGCGCCGCGATGACGGTGTAGACCGGCAGCGATTCATCGGTGAGGCGGCGCACTGGATCGCACGCGGTCGAATCGACGAAGGCGCCAGTAAGCCGCAAGCCAAGCCATGCAAGAAACAGCGCCGCCAGCATCACCTCGAAGGCAAGCGTGGCGGCGGCCGGCGCCAGGACGACGGCCGCGAACGACATTAGTCCAACAATCGCGACTGGGACGAAATTGCCAAGCCAGCGCGGCGGCCCGGCGGAAAACAGCGGCCATTCTTGTTTGAGCTGGCCCGACGCGCGCGCGGCGAGCGCCTTGCTGGCATTGCGCAACATGAAACGGTTGAGACGCTCGGCACTGGTAAAACGAAAGCGCCGCGCGCGGGCAGGATTCTCCTCGATCAGGCGCAAGATCTGGCGCGCGGCGGCGCCGCGCGGGGCGACCACCAGATAAAGATCGTCATCCACCGCGAGCGGCAACATGCCGGCGGCGGCGGACTCGATCAGCCGCTCGTCATTGAGCGGACACTGGCCGCGGGGGATACCGTCGAGCGGTTCGAATTTAACGCCGAGCGCGTCGCCCAGCGCGCGCAGATAAGTCTCCTCGCTCAGCTCGCCGGCGGCGATCAACACGCGGTCGGCGCCGACGCCCAGCGCAGCGGCCCGGCGCTCGGCGGCCTCGATCACGTCGGCGGCCAACAGCGACCGCACGCAGTCGATTTCCGGGCAGCCGCCGGCATGGTCTGCGCCGCTGTCGGCGAGTTCGGCGGTCCAGGGATCGATCGACGGGCTAGCGGTAAGCGCACCACGCGATGCCCTCGAGCGGTCGATGGCCGCTGCGGCCGAAACTCCCATACGCCCCCACCCGTCCGTATCCCTTTTCGACGGGATGTTAGCTTAGATGCAACTAGAACGCGAGTCCGGTTGCAGGCCGGCCGGGATCGATTTTATGGGCCTTGGCAGTGTCTCGCACGGTGGCCGCACATGGCCTCCGGTGCTAGAAGGCCCGCGCCATGTCGGAATTCATGTCGCATTATGCCGTGCCGGCCGCGATCGTCGCGGTGGCGATCGTGTTGGTGCTCGGTCTCGTCAACATGATGCGCGGCGGCTCGCCCAACCGTTCGCAACAGCTGATGCGGCTGCGCGTGCTGCTGCAATTCGTCGCCATCATCGTGATCATGGCGACGATCTGGGCGATGGGGCGGTAGGCATTCAGGGAGCCGATCTGGTCGTCGCCGGGCCCAACTCCCTAGCGTCCGTTAAACGAATGATTCCCCTGCCGTATTTTGATTGTTTCTGTCGAAATGGAACTCATCCAGTGGATGTCTCGCCGCTGCGAATCTTCAGTGGATGTGCCAAATCGGCAACAGCCAAGGCGCCTGAGGTGCGCTATGGTGTAGCCGAGATGGTTGATGAATTAACCGTCGGATCGGGCGCCCAGCATTTGCAATCATTGCAAACGGGTGTAGCAGTTCGGTCATTGCAACAAGACCTAATATGGGGTGGCTCCATGAAGAAACTTGCGATCGCTATCACGGGTGTTGCCGCGCTTACCGGCTCAGCCATTGCCGCTGACATGCCGGTGAAGGCACCGGCCGCGCCTGTGGTTCGGGCCGTGAGCTGGACCGGATGCTATGTCGGCGCCGGTGGCGGCTATGGAATGTGGAATCAGGACAACCACAGCGTTGATACCGTAGACGGTGATGTGCTCGATCAGCAGCATACCGATGGCGGTCGGGGTTGGTTCGGCACGGGCCAGGTCGGATGTGACTACCAGTTCGCTCCGAAATGGGTGGTCGGCGCGTTCGGTGATGTCGATTTCGGTAGTATCAAGGGTACAATGTCCGTCCCATTTGGTCTTTGGCAGGGAGATGAGAAGGAGCGCTGGTCATGGGCGGTCGGCGGCCGGGTGGGCTACCTTCCGTGGGATACCCTCCTGGTCTTCTGGTCGGGAGGTTTTACGCAGGCGCGTTTTAACCAGGTCGATTTGGTCTCCGGTACCGATGGTGCTTCGGTGGGCCTTAGCGTTCAAGCAAGCACTTATAATGGTTGGTTCCTGGGAAGCGGGTACGAATACAAACTTGACTGGTTTCCGGGTCTGTTCTGGAAGACCGAATATCGCTTCGCCGATTACGGCTCCAAGACCAACGATATATTCGTCACCACAACCGGGACGTCAATCGGCGACGCGGTCGACTCGCACAAGTACATCCACACGGTCCGAAGCGAACTGGTCTACCGCTTCAACTGGCACTGATGTGACGGCTGAGTCGTCAACCATCTGATAGAACGAAGCGTTTGGGGCCTCGGCACTAGTGCCGAGGCCCTTCGTGCATTCGGGACTGAAGCACCGAACCTACGAGGTGCGAACCAAAGGCTCCGAGGTTTCCTCGGAGCTTTCCTGTTTGAGACGCGCGTTCATATCGTGTCGCCATTATGTCTGCTTCTAGCCATAGCGGACATTCCGCGACTGCGGTCGAGAGTCCGCTTTCGGAGGGAAGGCGGACATTGGCTAACCGTTGCTCACCAGCCTCAATTCCCGGCATTGGACCGGGCTTCTCGATGACATACCTTTCCGGAATCCACACCGGCAAGATTGGACTGAATTACAAGTGGAATTGGTTTGGGCTGTTCCGCTGAACGCGATCGCACGTAGCTAATAATCTGAGCCAAATAAAAAACCCCGGGAGCGATCCCGGGGTTTTTCATTTCATAGCGAGAATAGAGAAAATCGCCGCGCGCTCACTTCATCGGCGCCGCGCGCATATATTCCACCTTCTCTTTTTTCATTTGGTGCTTCAGCTTTTTCACCTTCTTCGTTGGCTTCTTGTCTGTCTCGGCGGAGTATTCGGTGGTCGTGACCTGCGCCAAAGGCGTCACATCCTCGCAGGCTTTCGCCTGCCGGGCGGCGGGCAGCATCAGCAGCGCCGCGGCGGCGGCAATCAGCAGAATTCGCATGGCATTCACCCCCCAT
>JBGQCE010000295.1:0-5198 GCA_041495185.1 Bradyrhizobium sp. | reverse complement strand
CGAATGCGAGGCTGGCGAGAATGGCGAGCTTCTGCGCGGTGTCGTGGCCGTCGACGTCGAACGACGGATTGGCCTCCGCGTAGCCGAGGCGTTGCGCGTCCTTCAGGCATTCGGCGAACGACAGGCCTTCCTGCTCCATCCGGGTCAGGATGTAATTGCAGGTGCCGTTGAGGATGCCGTAGATGCGGTTGATGTTGGTGCCCGCAAGGCCTTCGCGCAGGGTTTTGACGACGGGGATCGCCGCACCGACCGCCGCCTCGAAATTCAGCGCGCCGCCATGCTTCTCGGCCCACTTCGCCAGCCGCAGTCCGTGTTTGGCGATCAGCGCCTTGTTGGCGGTGACCACCGATTTGCCGGATTTCAGCGCCGCCTCGATCGCCGACAGCGCGGGATCGCCGGAGCCGCCCATCAGTTCGACAAAGCAATCGATGCCGGGATCGGTAGCCAGCGCCACCGGACTCCTGGCCCAGGCGATACCGCGCAGGTCGAGACCGCGCTTTTTTACCTTCGAACGCGCGGTGACCGCGACGACGCGCACGCCGCGTCCGCAGCGCGCCGACAGCGTGCGGCCTTGGCTCTCGATGAGGCGGACGACTTCGGCGCCAACAGTGCCGAGTCCCGCAATACCCACTCTCAGGGGTGCGACCATGACTTAAAAAACCTGCCGGAAAGACGATGATTAGGCATGATCTGATCCGAAAACCGTCTCCATCCCCGGGTCATGCCCGAGGACCTGCTTTTCGGGATCATGCCTATCGCCGGTTGGCGAGAGGAACTACGTTGTGCAACGTTTCAATGCCGCTTTCAAGGAAGCGGCGCACACCGCGTGCGGCCTGGCGGATACGTTGCTCGTTTTCCACCATGGCAATGCGAACATAGCCCTCGCCGTGCTCGCCGAAGGCAACCCCGGGCGACACCACGACGCCGGATTTCTCGACCATCAGGGTCGCGAACTGCATGCTGCCGACGCCGCGGAAGGCCGCGGGCAGCGGCGCCCATGCAAACATCGAGGCTTCGGGCGGCGGAATCTCCCACCCTGCCCGGCCGAATGATTCCACCAGCGCATCGCGACGCTTGCGGTAAATATCGCGCATCTCGCGGATGCAATCGTCCGGGCCGTTCAGCGCGGCGGTGGCGGCGACCTGGATCGGGGTGAACGCCCCGTAATCGAGATAGGATTTCACCCGTGCGAGGGCTGCGATGATGCGGTCGTTGCCGACGGCAAATCCCATGCGCCAGCCGGCCATCGAGAACGTCTTCGACATCGAGGTGAATTCGACGGTGACGTCGATCGCGCCGGGAACCTGCAGCACCGAGGGCGGCGGATTATTGTCGTCGAAATAGACTTCCGCGTAGGCGAGGTCCGACAGGATGAAGATCTCGTGCTTCTTCGCGAACGCCACCAGATCCTTGTAGAAATCGAGGCTCGCGACATAGGCGGTCGGATTGGAGGGATAGCAGACGACGATCGCAAGCGGCTTCGGGATCGAATGGACGATCGCCCGTTCCACCGCCTCGAAGAATTGCGGCGTCGGCTCCGATGGCACCGAGCGGATCACGCCCCCGGCCATGAGAAATCCAAAGGCATGAATCGGATAGCTCGGGTTCGGGCACAACACTACGTCGCCGGGCGCGGTGATCGCCTGCGCCACATTGGCAAAGCCTTCCTTCGAGCCCAGCGTCGCAACGATCTGGGTTTCCGGATTGAGTTTCACGCCGAAGCGCCGACCGTAATAGGCGGCCTGCGCCTTGCGCAGGCCGGTAATGCCGCGCGATGCGGAGTAGCGGTCGGTCCGCGGCTTGCCGAGCGTTTCCTTGAGCTTCTCGATGACATGGGGCGGCGTCGGCAGATCCGGATTGCCCATGCCGAGGTCGATGATATCGGCCCCGGCGTTCCGTGCAGCCGCCTTGGCCCGGTTGACCTGCTCGAACACGTAAGGCGGCAGACGGCGGATGCGGTAAAATTCTTCCATGGACCTCGCTCCGACTACCCATAACGGCAGAATCGTCGACACCAGCTTTTTCGAAACGGAATTCGGCTTCGTCCAGAAATCGCGCTAAATCAAAGATTTAGGGCGAATTCAGGTGCAAAATTGGTGTCTTCGCCCTGATTTGCGGTTGAATTGGGTTCTTTTACCACGGACGCCCGGCTGCGCCAGCCGTTACCGCGCCCTAAGGGCTCACTTCGTGGCCTGGTCCTTGCCGGCAGCCGCGGACGCCTGGCGGTCCCGTGCCGCAGCCAGTTCGGCGGCTATCTTGGCCCGCTCCGCCGGCGGTATCGCGGCCTCTTCGCGATCCGGAGGCAAATCGTGAACCGGAAGGTAGGCGCCGGCTTCCTTCGGACGCGCAGGCGCGTCGGCGGGCGTGCCGACCAACGGCAAATCCGCGATCGATGTCGCGCAGCCGCCGAGCGCAAGCGCCGACGACAGCAGCAGCGCGCCCAAGGCCAGTGCCCTCTTTTTTCGATTCAGCGGCATCGAAGACGGAAATCTCCACTTCGCGAAGGTAAGCTTTTGCAGCCGCCTGATGCTTATTTCATCAGGCCTTGCTGCAGCTCGAACCATTGTCGCCCGAAACGATTAAAGCCTGAACAACAGATAGAACCGTTGGGGCTTCAATATGACAGAACCAAGATACTTTGTCGCAGTGCAATACGTCCAATGTCGAGATTAACCTCGAACCTGCCATCGTCGATCAGCTCGGTGACGAACTCAAAATGAACCTATAGTGTCCGGACATGAGCGACATTAACACCGAAACCCCGCTTTCGAAAAAATTCGATCCGGAAACCTTCGCGATGAACCTCGCGCGGGCAATGGAGAGCAGCGGCCAGGCGCTCGCAGCCTATCTCAAGCCGCGCGAGAACGGCGAACTCAAGGACAAGCCGCCCAACGAACTCACCGAGGTGATCAAGACCTTTAGCGCGGTGGCCGAATATTGGCTGTCGGACAAGAACCGGTCCGCCGAGCTGCAGACGAAGATCGGCAAGGCCTACATCGATCTGTGGGGCTCATCGGCGCGCCGCCTTGCCGGCGAACAGCCGCCGCCGGCGATCGCGCCATCGCCGCGCGACAAGCGATTCAAGGACCCCGAGTGGAAATCGAACCAGTTCTTCGATTTCGTGATGCAGCTCTATCTGCTGACAACGCAGTGGGCGCAGGACCTGGTGCGCAATGCCGAAGGGCTCGACGCCCACACCCGCAAGAAGGCCGAGTTCTACGTCCTGCAGATCACCAACGCGCTGGCGCCGTCGAATTTCGTTCTGACCAATCCGGAAGTATTGCGCGAGACGCTTTCATCCAACGGCGATAACCTCGTTCGCGGCATGAAGATGCTGGCGGAGGATATCGAGGCCGGACGCGGCACGCTGCGCATCCGGCAGTCCGACCCTTCCAATCTCGTGGTCGGCGTCAACATGGCGACGACGCCGGGCAAGGTGATCCTCCAGAACGAGCTGATGCAGCTGATCCAGTATCAGCCGGCGACGGAAAACGTGCTGCGCACGCCGCTTCTGATCGTGCCGCCGTGGATCAACAAGTTCTACATCCTCGACCTCAAGCCGGAAAAATCCTTCATCAAGTGGTGTGTCGACCAGGGCATCACGGTGTTCGTGATTTCATGGGTCAACCCCGACAAGCGGCTGGGCGCAAAAACCTTCGAAGATTATATGAAGGAAGGCCCGCTGGCGGCGATGGATGCGATCGAGCGGGTTACCGGCGAAATGAAAGTCCACACCATGGGCTACTGCGTCGGCGGCACCCTGCTCGCCTCGACGCTGGCATGGCTTGCCGAAAAACGCCGCGTGCGGGTGACCTCGGCGACATTTCTGGCGGCGCAGGTCGATTTCACGCATGCCGGCGATCTTCTGGTGTTCGTCGACGAAGACCAGATTTCGGCGCTCGAGCGCGACATGCAGGCGGCGGGCGTGCTCGAAGGCAGCAAGATGGCGATGGCCTTCAACATGCTGCGCTCGAACGATCTGATCTGGTCCTATGTCGTCAGCAACTACCTGAAGGGACAGCCACCCTCGGCGTTCGATCTGCTGCACTGGAATTCGGATGCGACGCGGATGCCGGCCGCGAACCACTCGTATTACCTGCGCAACTGCTATCTGGAGAACCGGCTGTCCACCGGCAGCATGGTGCTGGACAACACGTTGCTCGATCTGTCGAAGGTGAAGGTGCCGATCTACAATCTGGCGACGCGCGAGGATCATATCGCGCCGGCGAATTCGGTGCTCTACGGTTCGCAATTTTTCGGCGGCCCGGTGAAATACGTGCTGTCCGGGTCCGGGCATATCGCCGGCGTGATCAACCCGCCGGCGTCGGGCAAGTACCAGTATTGGACCAACGATAACATCAAGGACGTGACGCTTGCCGACTGGCTCAAGGGCGCGCAGGAGCATAAGGGCTCGTGGTGGCCCGACTGGCGCGAGTGGCTTGAAAACATCGACGCCGAGCAAGTTCCCGCGCGCGCGGTCGGCACGGATGCGTTGCCTCCGATCGAAGACGCGCCCGGCAGCTATGTCCGGGTCCGTGCGTAGCGCAACGCCGCGCGCTTAGGCTATAACCAGCCGTCCCGCCGGGACGGGATTCATAACTCGAATTGAGGGGGAAACCGATGACGCGAGAACTGTTCTGGCTGACGCTGACGGTCATTTTGACGGGGCTGTTGTGGATCCCCTACATCCTTAATCGCTGCCAGGTTCGCGGCATCAGCGGGGCGATGGCCAATCCCTCGCGCAACGACAAGCCGCATGCGGAATGGGCCAACCGCCTGATGTTCGCGCACGACAACGCGGTCGAGAACCTCGTCATCTTCGCACCGCTGGTACTGATCCTGGCGCAGATCGATTATTCGACGAAATGGACGGCCTTGGCCTGCGCGGTGTATTTCTGGGCCCGTGTCGCGCATATGATCGTCTACACGCTGGGCCTGCCCGTGTTCCGCACGCTCGCCTTCACCGTCGGCTTCCTGGCGCAGGCCGTGCTGGCGCTGGCGATTTTCAAGATCGTTTAAGAGCCGAACAGAGCGTTTTCGAGCGAAGTGGATACCGGTTCGCGTAAAGAAAACGCGTCAAAACAAAAGATTAGAGCCTAGGTTCTGATTCAATCAGAACCTAAAAGGCTCTAAGAGGTCAGAGGTTTTTCCGGGCCACCACGAACAGCATCGCGGCCCATTCATTGTCGAAGCCTCTG
>JBGQCE010000294.1:0-5204 GCA_041495185.1 Bradyrhizobium sp. | reverse complement strand
TGCAGGTGCAGTCCGCGCGCAGCGCCTTGCGAAAGGCGAAAGCATTTTCACTGTCGGCGTAGCGCTCGCCATTGCCGGAGGAAGCGCCATCGATGGTAGAGCCGAAGAAGACCTTTGTGGCGCTTGCGGGACAAAACGCCTGGCACATCTGAACCGGGGCCGTGTTGCCGCGCGCCAGCGGGAAGTACTTGCCGTCGCAGCTCCGCACGCAAAAAGCGGGCCCGGAACCCGACGCCATGCGAGTTGGTGGGGGCGCGGCCTGCTGGTTGAGGTCGAGCGGATCGGCGAAGAAACTCGCTTGCGGCGAGGCCTTTTTCGCGATGCCACCGAAGAAGAAATCGAACAGGCCTTCGGCCGACGCCGTGCAAGGCGCAAGCGCAACGGGCCCGGCAAGCACAACGGCGGCGACAAGCATCATGCGGCGCCGCATGCGCTGAAAAGGCAACTCTGTACGCAACGCTTACTCCACCCGACGCAACAAAGCCCACTGTGGCGATACATGCCCCAGCCCGGATTCACAGTAGTGCGGGATGGTAAACGAGGGGTGACTGCAAGCCGGGTGGCCGAAAAGAAATGCTTCTTTCTTCACCTCTCCCCGCGTGCGGCCGCAAGCGGGAGAGGGAGAAGAAAGAGGACTCAATCCAGCTTCGCTTCCATGCCGCGCTTGACGGCGGGGCGGGCCATCAGCGCGTTGTACCAGCGCTCGACGTGGGGGAAATCCGAAAGCTCCACCTTGTGGCGCGGGTGCCGCCATGCCCAGCCGAGAATGGCAAAGTCCGCAACCGACAAGGGGCCGGCGACGAACTCGTGGTCGGCGAGGCGGCGATCCAGCACGCCATAGAGCCGGCGTGTCTCCGCCATAAAACGCTTCAGGCCATAGGCGCGGTCCACTTCGTTCTCCAGCGCAATGAAGTGATGCACCTGCCCCGGCATCGGCCCAAAACCGCCCATCTGCCACATCAGCCATTCATAGACGGGGATGCGTTCGACCAGCGGTACGGGCAGGAATTTGCCGGTCTTCTCGCCAAGATAGAGCAAGATCGCGCCTGACTCGAACACGCTGACGCGCTTGCCGCCGGGTCCGTCCGGATCGACGATCGCGGGGATCTTGTTGTTGGGGCTGATCGCGAGGAACGCAGGCGCCATCTGCTCGCCCTTGCTGATGTTCACCGGGAATACCTTGTAAGGCAGCCCCATTTCCTCCAGCGCGACGCTGATCTTGCGGCCGTTCGGCGTGTTCCAGGTGTGAAGCTCGATCGTCATTTTTGTCATACCCCGCGAAAGCTGCGGTATCCCCTACCCCGGAAGCCTGCGGCCTTACAACCGCGCGTTTCACGGCTCGTCCCCGCGCACGCTGTTGACGGCGTAACTCGGCTCTGGAATGTGCCCGAAACCACCGATAGATTGCGCCCGCCTTCAGCCCCGAGAAAAAGCCTTGTCCAAATCAGCCTCCCGCGCCCGTCTCGCCGAGATCATCCGCAAGCGCTCGTTCGGCCGCGGCGAAATCACGCTCGCCTCGGGCCGCAAGAGCGATTTCTACTTCAATCTCAAGCCGACCATGCTCGATCCCGAAGGCGCCACACTGCTCGCGGAACTGACCTATGAAGCACTGAAGGACGATGGTCTCGATTATATCGGCGGGCTGGAAATGGGCGCAGTGCCGCTCGCCGGTGCGATCGCGCAGCTCTCCTGGATCAAGGGCCATCCGATCGCGGCGTTTTTCGTGCGCAAGAAGCCGAAGGAGCACGGCGCAAAGCTCGCGGTCGAAGGTCTCGCCAAGGGCGAGAGCCTGAAAGGAAAACGCGTGGTGATCGTCGAGGACGTCACCACGACCGGCGGCTCGGCGCTGAAGGCGGTCGAGGCGGTCCGCGATGCCGGCGGCAGTATCGCGCTGGTGTTCACCATGGTGGACCGCGATGAAGGCGCGACCGAAGCCTTTGCGGAAGCCGGCATTCCGTTCCGCTCGCTCTACAAGGCCGGTGAGTTCCTGAAGGATTGATAGCGCCTCACGCGCAGAGGGCCGCGATCTTCTCTCCCGCCCCGCAGCTCTATCTTCTCCCTCGCCCCGCACTTGCGGGGTCGAGACGAGCGAAGCTCGCTCTTAGAGGGTGGGGTGAGGGGCTCGTTCCGCAAATTCGACAGAAGTAATCGCGGTGACTCCCCCTCACCCGGATCGCACCGGACGATGCTTCGCATCGCCGAGGCGATCCGACCTCTCCCCGCAAGCGGGGCGAGGTGAAGAGCTAAATCCCCTCCGCCACCACCATGTAATTCACGTCCATGTCGGAGGAGAGGCTCCAGCGGTCGGCGAAGGGGCTGTAGACCACGCCGGCCTGTTCGGTGATGCCGAGCTTGTTGTTCTCCAGATGATGAGCGAGTTCGTCCGGGGTGACGAACTTGTCCCATTGATGGGTGCCGCGCGGCAACCAGCGCAGGACATATTCGGCGCCGACGATGGCAAGCGCAAAACTCTTCCAGTTGCGATTCAGCGTCGAGATCACCATCATCCCGCCGGGCTTGAGCATCGCGGCGCAACGATTGAGGAACACGCCGACATCGGTGACGTGCTCGACCACCTCCATCGCCAGCACGATGTCGAAGCGTTCGCGCACGTCCATCTGTTCGACGGTGGTGCAGCGATAATCGATCGACAAGTGCCCCTTGTCGGCATGCAGCCGGGCGGCCGCGATATTGGTGGCGGAGGGATCGACGCCGATCACCTGCGCACCGAGCCGGGTGAACGGCTCGCACAGCAGGCCTGCGCCGCAGCCGATATCGAGGATGCGCAGGCCGGACAGACAATTCAGGCTTTTGACGTTGCGCTCGAACTTGCGGCAGGCGGCGTCGCGAATATAGGTCAGCCGCAGCGGATTGATCTTGTGCAGCGGCGCCATCTTGCCGTTGGGATCCCACCACTCGTCCGACAGTTTGGAGAATTTCGCGATTTCCGCGGGGTCGACCGTGGACGCGGTGCCCGTGGAAAAATTTGCGGAAGAATTTTGCTGCTTGGCCATGAATTGCGCGCCGCTCCTATCGCGCGGTGATGTGATTGCGGAATTCGAGCGGCGAAGCGATGGTGTTGATCGTCTCGGCCCCCTCACCGACGCCCCGCACCGTGACGCTGCCGTAGTTGAGGATGCGGCCGAGAATGCTCTGGTTGACGTCGACGCTCTCGACCTTGTCGAGGCTCATTTCAAAAGTGCGGCGCTTGATGAACCCGGTCTTGTGGACAACACGCATGTTGGTGACGTCGGTCTCGGTAGTCCAGCGGTGGAACCAGGCTTTCGCGGTCCAGTACAGCGCGGCAATCGCCACCACGGCGGAGGCCGACAGGCATAGCAGGATGATGCCCTCGGTGGTGGTTGCGCGCGACAGAAAGAACAGGGCCACGGCCACGATCCAGGCCGCAATCGCGGGCAAATAGAATATCCAGTGTGCATTGGTCGAATACAGCACCTTCTCGCCGGGCTGCAGGATATCGTCGATATAACGCCCCATACGCTGGCCTCAATTACCCCTAAACCACCGTGTTTCGCGCCCTGCCGGGGATAGCCGGAACACGGTTGCTTGCCCGCAACCGCGCCGCTATGTATACGCGCCTTTTAGGCCGCGCGCTTCCCGTTTTGCGTGCGGGTCACATTACTCAACCTCTCAGGGAATACACCAGCCGTCATGGGCCGCCTCGTGATGAAATTCGGCGGCACATCCGTCGCCAATATCGACCGTATCCGCAATGTTGCACAACATGTGAAGCGGGAGGTCGATGCTGGCCATGACGTCGCCGTGGTGGTGTCGGCGATGGCCGGCAAGACCAATGAATTGGTGGAATGGTGCCGCGAGGCGTCGCCCATGCATGATGCGCGCGAATATGACGCCGTGGTGGCCTCCGGCGAACAGGTTACCTCAGGGCTGCTCGCGATCGTGCTGCAGGCGATGGGCATTCAGGCGCGCTCCTGGCAGGGCTGGCAGATTCCGATTCGAACCAGCGACGCCCACGCCTCGGCGCGGATTCTCGAAATCGACGGCTCCGAACTGATCAACCGTTTCAAGGACCGCAAGGAAGTCGCTGTCATCGCCGGCTTCCAGGGCATCAATCCGCAGACCGGGCGAATCACCACGCTCGGGCGCGGCGGCTCCGATACCTCGGCGGTGGCGATTGCGGCTGCCATTCATGCCGACCGCTGCGACATCTATACCGACGTCGACGGCGTCTACACCACCGACCCGCGCGTGGTTCCGAAGGCGCGAAGGCTCGACAAGATCGCATTCGAGGACATGCTGGAACTGGCGTCGCAGGGCGCCAAAGTGCTGCAGGTCCGCTCGGTGGAACTCGGCATGGTGCACAACATGCCGGTGTTCGTCCGCTCCAGTTTCGACAAGCCCGAGGACATAAACCCGCACGCCAACCAGCCGCCGGGCACGCTGATCTGCAGCGAGGAGGAGATCATGGAAAGCCACGTCGTCACCGGCATCGCCTTTTCCAAGGACGAAGCCCAGATTTCCGTCCGCCAGATCCAGGACAAGCCGGGCGTCGCCGCGGCAATCTTCGGCCCGCTCGCGGACGCCAATATCAACGTCGACATGATCGTGCAGAACGTCTCTGAGGACGGCGCCACCACCGATCTCACCTTCACGGTTCCGGCCTCCGACTACACGCGCGCCCGCGACACCATCACGTCGGCCAAGAGCAAAATCGGCTATGCGCGGCTCGACAGCGCCACCGATGTCGCGAAAGTCTCGGTGATCGGCAGCGGCATGCGCAGCCATGCCGGTGTCGCCGCCAAAGCGTTCGCAGCGCTTGCCGCGCGCAACATCAACATCCGCGCGATCACCACCTCCGAGATCAAATTCTCGGTGCTGATCGACGCCGCCTATACGGAACTCGCGGTGCGCACGCTGCACACGCTCTACGGGCTCGATCAGGTGTGAGAGCGGCTTCGACGCCGCGTCAACGGAAGTGCGCCCCCTCTCCCATCCAACTCGGGTATACCCGAGTTGGGCGCTTGAAATTGTCGAAGTCGGATATATCCGACTTCGATGGGGAGAGGGTTGGGGTGAGGGGGTACGGTCTATCGATAGTTCCCAACCCCTCACCCGGATTGCTGCGCAATCCGACCTCTCCCTATGGGAGAGGTGACATCGCGTTTGCTGCACGGCAGAAACCACACTCTGTCATCAAACTTTAGAAAGATTTTTCCTTAGCT
>JBGQCE010000293.1:0-5216 GCA_041495185.1 Bradyrhizobium sp. | reverse complement strand
CGGCCAGTTCTTCCTGGGTCGCGGGATCGAGCGCGAGCATGTACAGCGACCAGAACAGCGCGGTGGCGGTGGTCTCGTGACCGGCGAGAATCATCGTCGCGACCTGATCGCCGAGCTGTGCGTCGGTGAAGGCTTCGCCGGTTTCGGGATCGCGCGCGGCGTCCATCAGATCGAACAGGTCGTGCGGCGGGGCGCCTTCGTTCTTGCCGGCCGCGCGACGTTCCGCCATCAGCACGCCCACGAAACGCGTCCATCGTTTGCGGAAGCGGGCACGGGAGAAATCCTGCGGGCTCGGCCAGCCGAGCGGCAGCAGCAAGTCGAGAAAATGCGGCCGCGCCAGCCGCTCGCCATATTCCATCACGAAGTCGCGCAACGCCGCGCCATGGCGATCCATTCCGAACGAAAACATCGTGCGCCCGGCAATCTCCAGCGTCATCCGCTGCATCGCCTGACGCAGATCGACCGGCCCGCCGCTGGCCGCCCCGAGCCTCGCAATCGTCTCGTCGGTCGCAGCTATCATGTGCGGAACCAGCGGCGCCACCGCACGCGGCGTAAAGGCCGGCGCCAGCGTTCTTCGCTGATGCTTCCAGGCGCGGCCCTCGGCGATCAGCAGGCCTTCGCCAAGCACCGGGCGCAGCACCCGAATCGCCGCCGGCGTGCGCACGTAATTTTCGTAATTGTCGACCAGCACATGCCGGATCGCGTCCGGCGTGTTGAGAATAAAGCTGCTGCGCCCGAAGAAGCGGCCCTGGATAATATCCTCTTCGTAAGCGCGCTGCCCCCAGGTGCCGATCGCGCTCTCGCGCATCGCCACCATCCGCCCGATCACGGTCATGGTTTCGGGCGCGCGCGGTGGGCTCGGCGGCACCAGCGGCCGACGCGTGACCGGCATGTCCCAGGTTTCGGCTATGCTCACAGGCAACCTCGCGAAAAAGGGATAGGACAAGCTCGGCGCCGCGCACTCATACCAACCCAGCGCGCCATGAAGGCGCGCGGGTCACAGATAGCTAGTAAGTCAGCTCGGCGAGCGCAATCCTGTTTTCCGATGCCGGCCAGGCGCGCGCGACGATCCGCTCCTGATTGAACAGCGCAACAACCGGACGCCCGGCCTCCGCGGCGGAAAGCCGCAAGGTGCTGAGCGAGTCGGTCGGCACGCCCGGCTTCACATCCGTAGGCTCCTTGCCGTCGAACAGCACGACATCGCGGGGCAGTCCGAAATATCCGCGCGGCCGCGACATCAGGACGACGCTGCCGGCCCCCGCATCCGCAGGTCCCAGCGGGCGCGCGGCGCGAAGATGCACGATATCGGAGGAGCGCGGAAACGGCGAACGATAGAAATGGGTGGTGGTGGAACCGGCTGACGTGAGCACGATCTCGAGGTACCAGGACGGATCGACCGGCCCCGGGCCCCAGCGTCCGTCCGCGCCGGTCTGTGAGGTGTGGACCGCGCCACCGATGCGTTCGCCGGTGTCGGCGAATACGCGATACACTTCCACCGCCGCGCCCGCCACCGGGCGGTTGGTCTGAATGCCGCCAGGCGCGCCGGTCACGAGGCCGCTCAGTTTGACCTCCGCTTCCGGCGCAATCGCGATCCGTTCCGGTTCGCGGCCGGCGATGAATTTAAAGATCTCGCGGAACGCGCGCGGATGAAACGCCGTCTCGCGATGGTCGACCGCGCCGAGCACGAGATTGGTTGCGCCTTTGAGCGCAGGGCCTTCCGCGGTGACCCCGGTCGGCGTGCCCGGCTTGCCGACGAAGCGGCCATCGGCTTGCGCATATTTGTCGATGCCGTCGCTGCGCAAGGTGAGGAACAACGTGCCCGGCGTCACTTCGTTCTCGCCTTCGTTCAACCCGCGCAGGAAGGGCCCGCGGCCGTTGAATTCGCCGTTCAGGCCGCTGTCCCAGTCATAGACGCCATGGTTGGGGACACCGCACAGCACGGCGTGGCTGACGTCTCCAGCCCCGCCGCTCTTGATGTAGCCGCGGATCGGATTGCCGCCGCGGGAATTGCCGACGAGCGCCACGCGTGGGGCGCCGGTGCGGCGTTTCAATTCCTTGATGGCCTCGCCGAGTTCGCGGCGCTGGTCCTCGGTCGAGGATTTGTTCGGCTCCGGCTTGGTATCGTCGGCGCGCGCCAGGGGATCGGTGAAATTGATCGCAAACATACGGTCGCGCGGAACCCCGTTGGATTCCATCCGCCACATCATGGTAATCCACAGCGCCGCATGGTCGCCATTGCCATGAACGAAGAGGATCGGTGGAACTTGCGTCACACCCGGGGCGGCAGCCGGTGCTTGCGCAAAGGCAGCAAAACCGAAGTTACCGGCTACCAGAGGCAAGGCTCCGGCACCTTTCAATATTGTCCGCCGTGATATGTTCATTTAGTGACCTCCCGTTATTTTTTCAGCACTTTAGCCGCCTTGTATAACCGCTGATAGCGGCCTGACCACTGGACAGCCAAGGACTTTCGCGGGCATCACTGGAATTTGCAGGGAATCAATGGCCGGTCACGACCGGCGCCAACGGAACGGGCTATGACTGGACGGCCGAAACGCTCCTTGTTTGCCGCCGACGGCGTCGCGGCCCCGCTGCGGCATGGCGTGTTCCGGCGCATCTGGCTGGCAAGCCTGCTCTCCAACCTCGGGCTGTTGATTCAGGGGGTCGGCGCCGCCTGGGCCATGACGCAGATGACGTCATCGGCCGACAAGGTCGCGCTGGTCCAGACCGCGCTGATGCTGCCGGTCATGCTGATCTCGATGCCGGCCGGCGCCATCGCCGACATGTATGACCGGCGCGTGGTGGCGCTTATCTCGCTGTCGATTTCGCTTGTCGGCTCGACGGCGCTGTCGGTACAGGCGTGGCTCGGCCTCGTCACGCCGCAAAGCCTGCTGGCGCTCTGCTTCGTCGTCGGCAGCGGCATGGCGCTGTTCGGACCGGCCTGGCAATCTTCCGTCAGCGAGCAGGTGCCGGCGGAAACATTGCCGTCCGCGGTCGCACTGAACGGCATCAGCTACAACATCGCGCGAAGCTTCGGCCCCGCGATAGGCGGCATCGTCGTCGCCACCGCCGGCGCGGTCGCGGCCTTCGCGGCGAACGCGGTGCTTTATGTCCCGCTATTGGTCGTGCTGTTTCTCTGGCGCCGGAGCAGCCAGCCGTCGCGGCTTCCCCGTGAACGTCTCAACCGCGCCATGGTGTCGGGCGTGCGCTACATCGCCAACTCGCCCTCGATCCGCATCGTGCTGGCGCGCACGTTGGTGACCGGCGTGATCGGCGGTTCGGTGTCGGCGCTGATGCCGCTGGTGGCGCGCGACCTCCTGCACGGCGGCGCACAGACCTACGGCATCATGCTCGGCGCATTCGGCATGGGTGCTGTGATCGGCGCACTGAATATCGCCGAGGTGCGCAAAAGGATGAGCGGCGAGGCCGCCGTGCGCGCCTGCGCGCTGTCGATGGCGGGCGCCATCGCGGCGGTGGCGCTGAGCAAAGCGCCGGTGCTGACCGCGGCGGCACTGGTGGTCGCCGGCGCGGCGTGGATGCTGGCGGTCGCCTTGTTCAACATCGGCGTGCAACTCTCGGCGCCGCGCTGGGTCGCGGGCCGCTCGCTGGCAGCGTTCCAGGCTTCCATCGCCGGCGGCATCGCGATGGGAAGCTGGGGCTGGGGCCATCTGACCGACGTGGCCGGCGTGGAAACCGCGCTGCTGATTTCCGCCGCCCTGATGTTCGTCTCGCCGCTGTTGGGATTTTGGCTGCGAATGCCGCCGGTCGGCGCCCGCAATGAAGATGCGGAGATTCTCGCCGATCCCGAGGTGCGGCTGTCGCTGACCGGGCGCAGCGGACCGCTTGTGGTCGAGATCGAATACCGCGTCGCCCAGGAAAGCGCCCGCGCCTTCCATGGCGTGATGCAGGAAGTGCAGCTCAGCCGCCAGCGCAACGGCGCCTATGGCTGGTCGATCGCACGCGACATCGCCGATCCCGAATTGTGGACCGAGCGCTATCATTGTCCGACATGGCTCGATTATCTGCGTCAGCGCAATCGCTCGACGCAATCCGAACGCGCGCTGCATCAGCGCGCGATCGATTTTCACCTCGGGCCCGATCCGGTGCGCGTCCGCCGTATGCTGGAACGGCCGTTCGGATCGGTGCGCTGGAAGGAAGACACGCCCGATCGCGCCGCCAACGAAGTGTTGCCGGTCGCCAACGCCGCGAGCGGCAGTACGTGACGTCAGTTACTGCCCGTGATCGGTCAGAACCTTCGCGCAGGCCTTGCTGAGCCGGGCGCGGTTTTGCTGCAGGCACGCCAGGATGACCATGTCGCCGTCATTGATGTGAGCCCGGCAAAAGCGCGAGACATCGCGCGCGCAGGCATCATCCTGCTGCGCCGACGCCGCTGACGCCATCAGAACGAACGGGATAATGAGAAGAATTCTGGCCATGATGTTACGCCTTACCGGTCATGATCTCCGCGCGTTCTAATGCGCTCAAACCGGCGCCGCAACGCATTTTGTGCAGCGTTGGGGCAATTCGGAACGCAGAAGGCCAGGCCCGGATTACTTTGTCGCGACCTTGGATTGCCGAGCAGCGAGGTCCCGGTCCATCACAGTTCGGCAACCGGCGCTGAGGTTGGCGCGCTGCCTCATCATGCACGCCGTGATGGCCGGAATGTTGGGGATCTCGGAGCTGCACAGGCGGAACGCGTCGCCGGTGCACATTTGCTGCGCTTCCGCGCTGAAGGCAAAGCTTGCGCTCGATGACAGCGCGGAGAAAGAGACGGCGAAGGCCGCAACCAAACCGGCCCGGCGAAGTGTGCTGGAGAGAAATGCGGTCATTGTCGGCTCCCATTGGCCCGGCTCGGCGGGCCCGTTTCTGATGGGATGGACATTGCCTCAATCGGATGGCCCTGACTGTGATGTCCATCACTTTGGCGAGGTGAAGTCTCCGCGGCCGGAGATTTGCCGCCGGGAACAAGGCCGCGTTGGCACGGCGTTAAGAACTCTTTCTCATTAATGGCGTGGCGAAAAAGCCGTGCCGTTTTTTGGAAAGTGTAACGATGCGAAATGCCGCAGCCCTGATGTTGGCAAGTGTTTTAGCGGCGGTTGTCATATCCGCCGTCTGGTTTTTCACAGGCTCCCCGCGTGTCGAACTGGCAGCTCCGAACACCGTCGCAGCCCCGCAGGCCGAGCGGTTTGCCGTTTCCGCCAAACCACGTCCCGCGCGCG
>JBGQCE010000292.1:0-5220 GCA_041495185.1 Bradyrhizobium sp. | reverse complement strand
GTTGGTTCACCATCGTGACGCGTGCGCTGCGGCGAGGCTTTGAAATCTACGCCGCTTTCCTGCTTCTGCTGATCGCCTATTTCGTCCTGATCTGGGTGGCCGGCGGCGGCAGCCGTTATCTCGACGAGACCAACACGAGGTTCTTTTTCGGAGATCCCGGGACGGCACTCATCCACGCCGCGATCCTGCAATATTCGCCCGTCAACACCGACATATTGCCCACCTTCGTCCTGCTGCATCTGGCCTTTCCGGTCGTGCTGTGGCTCCTGATCCGCAGCGCCGCAGTGGCGCTGGCCATATCGCTTCTGCTCTATCTCATGGTGCAGATGTTCAGCTGGCACGTGCCGGCGTGGCCGAGCGGCGAATTGTACTTCAATCCGCTGGCCTGGCAGATCCTGTTTGTGTTCGGCGCCTGGTATGCGGACGAGGGCGCCGGCCGGCTCAAGACCATCGTGCAGTCGCGCGTCGCGCTGGTGCTGGCTATGCTCTATCTCGCGTTCAGCCTCACCGTCACCTTGAGCTGGGAGATCAAGCCGCTTGAGGGATTCATACCCGATGTGATCTCAAGGCTGATTTACCCGATCTACAAGAGCCACCTTGCGCCGGTGCGGCTGTTGCATTTTCTCGCGCTGGCGATCGTGGTCTCGCGTCTAACCCAGCCGGACTGGCGAGGCCTGATGAAGCCATGGATCACGGCGATGATCCGCTGCGGCGAAAATTCGCTGTCGATGTATTGCTTCAGTATTTTGCTGTCGTTTATGGGCTACGTGATGCTGACCGGATTCTCCAATAGCTTCGCCATGCAGGTCGCCGTCAGCATTGCGGGGATCGCGCTGTTGATCGCGGCGGCGACCCTGTTGACCTGGGAAGCCAAAAATGACCGGCGCGGGCCGAAGCTGTTTTGAAATGCGGGGATAATGCGGATGTTAACGCCGAGATTTGTCAGCCAAAACCCCAGCCCGTCGGAGCTGCGCCGACGATCAGGACGTCACTCTGCGTCATCCTGTTCTCCATGGCGCTATCCGATGTACTTCAAACATTAGCCGATGGGATCTGCTATACCTAAAGCAGCTGTTCACTGCGACCAGTCCCACAGAGGCGGCGCGCAACTCACGGGAAACGTCATGCGCAATCGAAAATGGTCGAGGCGCGACGTGCTCAAGACCTCGACCGCGCTTGCGGTCGGAGCGCTGTTCGCCGAGCCGGTCAGGGCGGCCGCGCCGCCGCCGACGAGCGTGACGCCGGCATTGATCGAAGCCGCCCGCAAGGAGGGCAAGGTCGCGTACTACTGCGCGCTGGAGCTGAATGTTGGGGAGCGCCTGGCCAGAACCTTCGAAGCCAAATATCCGGGAATCTCCGTCCGCGTCGAGCGCTCCGGCGCCGAGCGGATTTTCCAGCGCATCGCGCAAGAGCAGGCGAGCGGTATCAACGCGGTCGACGTCGCCAACAGCACCGACCCCGCGCATTATCTTGACTGGAAGGGGAGGGACTGGCTCGCGCCGTATGTCCCCGACGATGTTGCGAAGTATTTTCCGGCGGATCAGGTCGACCCGGACGGAATGCACGCGACCTCGTGCGGCTGGATCGAGGCCATCGGTTACAATACCAATCTGGTGAAGCCCGAAGACGCGCCGAAGAGCTATGCCGATCTGCTCGATCCGAAGTGGCAGGGCAAGATCGTCAAGGCGCACCCCGGCTACAGCGGCGCGATCATGACGGCGACGTTTGTGCTGGCGCGAGACCTCGGCTGGTCGTATTTCGAGAAGCTCGCCCAGCAAAAGGTACTGCAGGTGCAATCGGCGGCGGATCCGCCGAAAAAGCTCCTGCTGGGGGAGCGGGCCGTGATGGCCGACGGCAACGACTACAATCTCTTGTTGCTCAAGGACCAGGGCAAGCCGGTCGAGGTCGTCTATGCGACCGAAGGCTCACCGCTCATCATCGTTCCCTCAGGCGTGTTCCGCAGCGCGCCCAATCCGAATGCCGCGCGGCTGTTCCAGAGTTTCTTCTTCAGCGCCGAAGGACAGCAATTGCTGGTCGACAATTTTGCGCATCGCTCGTTCCATGCGCAGATCAAGGAAAGGCCCGGCCATCCGCCCCTGTCGACGCTGAAATTGCTCAAATCCGATCCCGCCGCGGTGCTGGCGCAGGGTGAGGAGATCAAGGCACGCTACGCCAAGCTGTTCAAGGTGTGAGGGTTCGGAAGGAAGCGATGCGATGAGTCCGCTGGTCACGGCGCTCATTTACTTCGGATTATTCCTGGTGTCCGGACTGATTGCCAAGGTGGCGATCGGGGCGTGGATGAAGCGAAGCGGTGTCGATCGCAAGTCGGTTCGGCCGCCTTAGCGGACGCTGACGAATGCGCCCCATATTGCTGCGAGAATGGCGCCGACCAAAACGTAGAAAGGGCTGTCGCAAAACGTGCTGCCGTATCGGCACATGTCGGCGCCGAGGCTGCCCATCTCATGGTGACCGGCGGCATAGAACAAGCCGGACAGGACAACCAGCACCGCTGCCACGAAATACATCAGACGTTCTCCATGCCAGATTCAAGCGTAGAACGGTTAGTAGACCATTAAGAAGGCGCGTTTCCGCACCGATGTTTGAGGGCGGCCGTCCGATTTTTCGAAATTTTCATAAAAAATGCCGCGCTATCTCTGCGCCATTCCGGCCTGAGCCGGACGCGCGCGAGCCCTAGTGATCAGGCCTTGCGGCCATAATTCAGCAATCCGCCGACGCCCTTGGGACGATGAGCTCGAAGCGCCTCTTCGTTGGGTTCGGTGCCCCAGCCGGGCCGATCCGAAACGATGAGATGGCCGTCTTCGAACTCGGGCAAATGGGTGAAGAGCTCGTGATCCCATTCCAGGCGGTCGATGTCGGTCTCCATGATCCTTAGGTTCGGCACCGCCGCGCTGAAATGGGCGTTCATCATGGTGCAGAGGTGGCCGTAGAAGTTATGCGGCGCGACGTTGACTTCGTGCGCCTCGGCGCTTGCTGCGATCTTCATCGACTGCCACACGCCGTTCCATGGCGTGTCGATGATCGCAACATCGACAGCCTGTTCGCGGAAATAAGGCAGGAATTCGCGCAAGCCCAAAAGCGTCTCGCATGATGAGACCGGGTGCGGACTTTGACGCCTGATATAGCCGAGCGCTTCGGGATTGAAGCTGTCGATCTCGATCCAGAACATGTCGAGGCCGGCGATGGCGCGCAGGATTTTGAGATACCCTTCGGTCTTTGCGTTGAAGTTGAGGTCGAGCAAGATGTCGATATCCGGGCCTGCACCATCGCGGATGGCTTCCAGATGCATGCGCAGATCTCGCAATACCTTGCGGTCGACGTTGATTTCCGGCTGGAAGGGAACACCGAAACCGGGCCGCCACCCCCTGGGCTTCCCCTCGTCATATGTGAAGATGTTGGTCTTCAACGCGGTGAATTTTTTCTCACGGACTTCACGTCCGATCGCCCTGACGCCGTCGAGATTGGTGATCGGCGGCTTGTACCAATCGGGATGGTTGATGCGCCAGGTGGCGCAATGTGACCAGTAGACGCGAATGCGGTCGCGGATTTTGCCGCCGAGCAGTTCATAACAGGGGACGCCGAGCAGTTTTGCTTTGGCGTCGAGCAGGGCGTTTTCGATCGCGCCGAGCGCTTGCGCAACGACGCCGCCGGCCGCGGGGCGGGTCGCTGCGAACAGCTCCGCATAGATGCGCTCGTGCTGAAGGGCGTTCTGTCCCACCACGCGCACCGAGAGGCGCTGGATCGCAGTGCCCACGCCGGGAGACCCAAAACCTTCGTCAAATTCGCTCCAGCCGATGATGCCGTCTTCGGTGGTGATCTTGACGAAGTGGAGTTTCTCCATCCGGCGTCGCAAGCGAGCAGTTCGACGCTTCGTACCTTCGATATCTTCGCCATGGCGTTCCCTTGTTTTTATTGGCGACAGTCGCGCGTCGACTACCCGCCCGCGGCCTTATAAGGCTCATAGGCGGCATAGTGTCGTGCGGCATCGATCTCGGCAATATGGCTCTCGTCGTGGACGAGTGTGCGAAACAGCACGATGCCGCGGTTCGTGGGTGCCGCGACAACAGGCAATCGGCCGGTACGGGCAGATGTTCCCGGTCCAACCAAAAGGAAATCCGCTCGGCTATGCCGACATGCTTGAGTTAGGAGGCGCCGCTATTCCGCCGCCTGCGATGACGGCGAGCGCATGGTGTTGACGCCGTCGGCCTCGGTCGCGGAAATCGTCGTGCGCACCATCAGCCGCGCCTCGTGCGCCGGCCAGGGCCGTCCGCGATGCATCGTCGCGCGGTTGTCCCACATGACGACGTCGCCTTTGCGCCACTGGTGCAGGTAGCTTGTGCCAGGTGCGGTCGCAGCTTCCATCAGCTCGTCGATCAGCTTTTTCCCTGCCGCCGGCTCCATCCCTTCGACCGCATAGGCGTGCGAGGCGAGATAGATCGCACTGCGGCCGTTTACGGGATTCTTCCACACCATGCGCCAGCATTGCGGCGGCAGCGCCGCGCGCTCCTCGGGGGTGGCGAGGCTTGGCGCGATCTGGCTGCGCGAATGCGCGTAGTCGTGCCAGGCAAAGGAATTCTCAAGCCTCTCTCGCACGCCCGCATCGAGCCGCTCGAACGCAAGGCGGGTCGAGACGTATTCGGTTTCGCCGCCGCGCGCCGGGATGATGCGCGCGGAGAGGATCGATGTCAGCGCCGGCACGCGCTTGAACGACGAGTCCGTATGCCAGAGCTGGTTGGCCTTGCTGCGCAGGGAAAGCCGGTGATCTGCCGGCACCACCTTTCCGTCGGGTCCGATGGTGCTGAGAATCACAAAATGCGAGCCGGTGCCCTGCGAGCCGACCTTGGTTACTTCCGGCGGCCCGAAGCGGCGCGAAAAGGCAAGCTGAAGCTCGTCGGTCACCTCCTGGTCGCGAAAGACCAGAACGGAATGTTCCTCGAAGGCAGCGCGCGCCGCCGCATAGGCGGCATCGTCCGAGGCGACGTCCGCAAGCGTCAAACCGCGCAGTTCGGCGGCGAATCCCGGACCCAATGGGATGACGTCCATCGGCAAGCTCTCCCTGTTTTTTATGGTGTAACGTTAGGGCAAAACTGCCCGGGCAGCAACGATATGGGGCGAGCTCAATTTGATATACACCGTACTGCCGACTGGCTAACAATTGAACGGAGCAGTGGGCCGCCTGGGCTCGGGGTAACGTGGATGAGG
>JBGQCE010000291.1:0-5228 GCA_041495185.1 Bradyrhizobium sp. | reverse complement strand
TCCGCCAATGACGGTGACAAGAAAGCCCGATCACCGGGGAGAGCACGAAGGAAACCGTTAAAACCATTGCGCAGGGAATGCCGGGCGTTTCGGTGAACCTGTGGTGACTAACTCGTGTGCTTTTTTCAACTGCACGCGAGGCTGCGGGTGCAACGGGCACCCGGCATTCCCCGCGCCCTCTATTGGGCGAAATGATTCATGCACGACTCGGGCGCATTGCGTCGCGGGGAGGCGGAGCTATCTCCCAACCGGTATCGCTCGCGCCGCTCCCATTCGCCCTTTTGGGGGCCGAAAGGTACTCGATCCGTGGTGGGGTGCCCCTTGACGAACCGGCCCTGCCATGGTGTTTACGTGGCCCATGAACACCGCCGTCCCCAAAACCCGTCTCTGGTGGCGCACCTCCTGAGAGGTGGCCGGTGCGATTTCATTTTCCAAGATCGTTCGAGGCCGTCATCGCAGCGCGACGGCCTTTTCGTTTGTCCTGTGTGGCGTTCCCTCGGCAAGTTTCGTAAGAGGATCACATGAACAGGACAGCCTTCTCACTGCCGGCCCGCAGCGAATATCGCACCCATGGCGGCCTTGCGGTCACGCGGTCGGTGGAGCAATTCTCCGGCGGCGCCAACAGGCTCGATGACCTGATCGACCTGCTCGATCGCCGCCGCGGCGTGGTGCTGTCGTCGGGCACCACGGTGCCAGGCCGCTACGAGAGTTTCGATCTCGGCTTTTCCGATCCGCCGCTGCAGCTCGAAACCAAAGGCTCCGACTTTTCGCTGCAAGCGCTGAACGCGCGCGGCGAAGTGCTGATCGCCTTCCTTGGCGACACGCTGCGCGAACCTTGCGTCGTGATTTCGGAGAGAAGCCCGACCCGTCTTGCCGGCCATATCCTGCGGGGTGCAGCACCCGTCGACGAAGACCAGCGCACCCGCCGCGCCAGCGTGATGTCGCTGGTACGCGACCTGGTGGCGGCGTTCGGCGCCAACGACGATCCGCTGCTCGGCCTGTTCGGCGCGTTCGCCTATGATCTGGTGTTCCAGATCGAGGACCTCGTGCAGAAACGCGCGCGCGAGAAAGACCAGCGCGACATCGTGCTCTACGTGCCGGATCGCCTGCTGGCCTATGACCGCGCTACCGGGCGCGGCGTGGTGTTAAGTTATGACTTTGCCTGGAAAGGCAAGTCGTCAGAGGGTCTGCCGCGCGAGACTGCCGAAAGCGTCTATGCCAAAACGCCGCGGCAGGGATTTGCCGATCACGCGCCCGGCGAATATCAGGCGACGGTTGAGACCGCGCGCGCCGCGTTCGCGCGCGGCGATCTGTTCGAGGCGGTGCCGGGGCAATTGTTCGCCGAACCCTGCGAGCGCTCTCCGGCGGAAGTGTTCCAGCGGCTGTGCCGGATCAATCCGTCGCCCTACGGCGCGCTGATGAATCTCGGCGACGGTGAATTCCTGGTGTCGGCTTCGCCCGAGATGTTCGTGCGCTCAGACGGAAGGCGGGTCGAGACCTGTCCGATATCGGGCACCATTGCGCGCGGCGTCGATGCGATCGGCGATGCCGAGCAGATCCGGCAATTGCTCAATTCCGAAAAAGACGAATTCGAACTCAACATGTGCACCGACGTCGACCGCAACGACAAGGCGCGCGTCTGTGTGCCCGGCACGATTAAAGTTCTGGCGCGGCGGCAGATCGAGACCTACTCGAAACTGTTCCACACCGTCGATCATGTCGAGGGCATCCTGCGGCCGGGCTTCGACTCGCTCGATGCATTCCTCACCCATGCCTGGGCGGTAACGGTGACCGGCGCGCCGAAATTGTGGGCGATGCAGTTCGTCGAGGATAACGAGCGCTCGTCGCGGCGCTGGTATGCCGGCGCGATCGGAGCTGTGAATTTCGACGGCAGCATCAACACCGGGCTGACGATCCGCACCATCCGGATGAAGGACGGCCTTGCCGAAGTGCGGGTCGGCGCCACCTGCCTGTTTGATTCCGATCCCGCCGCCGAGGACCGCGAATGCCAGGTCAAGGCGGCGGCGCTGTTTCAGGCGCTGCGCGGCGATCCGCCGAAGCCGCTTTCGGCATTTGCGCCGGACGCTACCGGCTCCGGAAAACAGGTGCTGCTGATCGATCATGACGACAGTTTTGTCCATATGTTGGCGGATTATTTCCGCCAGGTCGGCGCTACCGTTACCGTGGTCAGGCACGTTCATGCCCTTGATATGTTGAAGCAGAAAAAATGGGATCTGCTGGTGCTGTCGCCAGGTCCGGGCCGGCCGGAAGATTTTGCCATCGCCAAAACCATCGATGCGGCGCTTGAGAAGAAGCTGCCGATCTTCGGGGTCTGCCTTGGTGTGCAGGCAATCGGGGAATATTTCGGCGGCCAGCTCGGCCAGCTCGGCCAGCCGGCGCATGGCCGGCCGTCGCCGGTTCAGGTGCGGGGCGGGCGGCTGATGCAGAACCTGCCCAATGAAATCGTGATCGGCCGCTATCATTCGCTCTATGTCGAGCGCGACAGCATGCCCGAGGTGCTCCAGGTGACGGCGAGTACCGAGGACGGCGTCGCCATGGCGATCGAGCACAAGACCTTGCCGGTTGGCGGCGTGCAGTTTCACCCGGAGTCGCTGATGTCGCTCGGCGGGGAAGTGGGCTTGCGCATCGTCGAGAACGCATTCCGGCTCGGCGTGGGGTGAGTTGAATGCAAGGATTCACGTACGTCATTCCGGGATGGTGCGCCAGCACCAGACCCGGAATCTCGAGATTCCGGGTTCAATGCTTTGCATTGCCCCGGAATGACAATTGAGAGAGACACCGATGACTTTTGAACATGATTTGAAGGCCGCCGTCCGCACCATTCCGGACTATCCGAAACCGGGAATCCTGTTTCGCGACATCACCACGCTGCTCGGCGACGCCCGGTCGTTTCGCCGCGCCGTCGATGAGCTGGTGCAGCCATGGGCGGGCAACAAGATCGACAAGGTCGCCGGCATCGAGGCGCGCGGCTTCATTCTCGGCGGCGCGGTGGCGCATCAGGTCTCCGCCGGCTTCGTGCCGATCCGCAAGAAGGGCAAGCTGCCGCATACCACCGTGCGGATCGCTTACTCGCTGGAATACGGCATCGATGAAATGGAGATGCACGCCGACGCCATTCATCCCGGCGAGCGCGTCATCCTGGTCGACGACCTGATCGCCACCGGCGGCACCGCGGAGGGCGCGGTCAAGCTGATGCGCCAGATCGGCGCCAATGTGGTCGCGGCCTGCTTCATCATCGACCTGCCGGACCTCGGGGGTGCGGCGAAATTGCGGGCGATGGATGTGCCGGTGCGAACGCTGATGGCGTTCGAGGGGCATTGAGTATCTTTACCTCGCCGCCGAAACGAAACCTCGTCGTCCCTGCGAAAGCAGGGACCCATAACCACCGGCTTTTGTTGGTTATGAAGGCGTCCGTCCCAGGTGCTTCGATGAAATGCCGCGGCATATGGGTCCCGGCGTTCGCCGGGACGACGCGTTGAGCCTCACGACCTCTGCAGGATCAAACTCAGCTCAAGCTCGCGGAAGCTCAGGTAATTCTTGCGGATCCATTGATGCAATTCGGTCGATGTGTCCTTCTCGTTGCGCAGATAGTCGGTGAACGAGAACGTCAGCCGGTCGATATAGGTCTTCAGGAACACCGGCAGTGCTCCGATGTGAAGCACCCGGCCATGAGCCATCGCCGGGGGCAGTTCGCCGCGCACCACGTATTCGTTGTCGATGGTGACGAGCGCGGTTGCGGGAACCTGCTGCTGCAGCATCGGATAGCCGCGCGCCGAGGCCCGGTCGGTGTCGGCGACGAACAGGATCACCGGCGAAACGCCGCGCCGCGCCGCCTCCTTCATGAACCCGATTTCCTCGGACATCTTGAAGAACTCGTCGAAGGCGTGAAAGCCGAGGTCGACCACCTTGGCGACGCCGTCATTGAGGATCAGGCGATCCATCAGCGCCATCTTGCCGAAGGTGTCGTCGACCTCGGCGGTCTCGGTGATATCAGGCAGATATTCCAGCAGCGACGGCTCTTTCAGATTGATGTCGAATGCCGCGACCTCGCCGTTTTTCAAGAGCAGGAATTCGCTCAATAGCCGCGCGATCAGCGTCTTGCCGACCAGGGGGCGGGGCGAGCAGATGATGTAGACGGGCGTGTGGCGCATCACGCGCTATATCAGGCGAATTGGACGCCTAATCCAGCCAAATCAACTTCGGTGAGCAATTATTTTTCGCCGCCACGCGCGCCGGATTTGCCCGAGCCGGAGCCGACCAGGTCGGTCAGCTTGATGCGGTCGAATTCGCTCCAGACATTGGCCAGCCAGTGGCGGACATAGCCGCGCAGCACGAACGAATAGTTTGCAGCCTCGTCACGCATGCCCTTGTTGGCGACGAATTTGAGGAACGGCACGGAAGCGACCTCGACCTGCTCATAGGCCATTTCGTTGAGCTTGGGGATGGTGAGCTCGGTGGCGTCCTTGATGCGGTGGAAATAGGAATTATAGGTCGCCTGGTCCCATTCGAAGAAGCTCGTATTGTTGATGAAGTTCTTCACCAGGAAATATTTCGCGCCCTGCATGAAATTCGCGGTCTCCGCGATTTCGTCCAGCGAGGCGATCGACGGGCCGAGGATGTGAAACACCGCAAAGGTGATCTGGCCGGACTTGGCGGCGTCGAGAAAGCCGATGTCGCGCAACGAGGCCAGCGATGGCGACAACAGGCCGGCGCGGACGTCGATCACGGTGACGGAGGGGCTGGCCGAATTCAGCGTATCGAAGATCTTCATCTGGTCCGAGGTCGTCGTTATGTCGACGATCTCGGTGGGATCAGGATGAAAGCGCTTCAGCGTACCGCGCGGGAACTCGGTATCGAAGGCACGGGTCGGCACATTGTTGGCGCTGAAATAATCCAGCAAGGTTCGCGAGACCGTGGTCTTGCCGACCCCGCCCTTATCCGCGCCCACCACGATCACTACCGGCTTCGCCATGAATTTCCCTTACACGCCATTTTCGATTGAAGCCTGATCCTAGAACAAACCTGGCCGTCTGTTCCCGAAAACCGGTATCGGCTCCGGATCAGGCCCTCGAATTTCCGTTTCGCCCAAGCGATCGGACCGTCCCCAAGCCTGCTTTGGGCGCGAACATGGCAGAAACAAGGGAGAATTCAAAATTCTTTAGACAACCGTTAGGGTTAATCCGGCCCGTGTCGTTAACGCTGAGGGG
>JBGQCE010000290.1:0-5228 GCA_041495185.1 Bradyrhizobium sp. | reverse complement strand
GACGGGCGGCTAGCCGCGGGCAATATGCATTTTGATGGAAAAACACGCCGCGGATTTGTCGTAATTTGGCAACAATGTGATATGAATGCATCAGTTCGCTGCGGCGGACATAAGACCATCAGCTCACCATTGCCGGAATGACCAGCGCAGACACCTCGGCCGCATCGTTCGATCCGTCATTCGCCGAATCCAAGGGGTCGTCCCTGCGGAGGTGGCTGGCGCCGTTTGCGGTCGGCCTGGCCCTGCTTTCGACCTTCCTCACCTTCTTGGTGCTCACCGGCCTCACCCGAATTGAACTGACACCCGCAGTTGTCAATTCCTTCCTTCTGATCAATGCGGCAACCATCCTTGTGCTTCTCGGCATCATCATCCGGGAAGTCTGGCAGGTGGTTCAGGCACGTCGCCGCGGCCGGGCGGCGGCGAGGCTCCACGTCCAGATCGTCAGCCTGTTTTCCGTGATAGCCGTGTTGCCGATGGTGCTGGTGGCGATCGTCGCCAATGTGACGATCGATCGCGGCCTCGACCGCCTGTTTTCAGGTCCGATGCGCGCGGTGATTCAGAACTCGCTGAGCATTGCCCGCGCCTATACCAACGAGCACGCGCAGCTTATTAGTGGCGATATTCTGGGAATGGCCAACGATATCGCCCATGCCCGGCCACTGTACGATCAGGATCGCAGAACGTTTCGCGAGCTTTTGACCGCAAGCGCTGCCGCGCGCAATCTGCCGAGTGCGATGCTGATCGACAAGGATCGCAATATTCTGGAGAAGGCGGAAACCGGCGTTCAACTGACCTTCGCGCCGCCGCCGTCGGAACTCCTGAGCAATGTCAACGAAACCGAGCCTGAGATCTCGGTGATCCCCGAAGAAAATTACGTTGCGGCTGTGATCCGGCTGCGGGCCTTCAACGACACCTTCCTTTACGTGGCGCGTCCGCTCGATCCCGGCGTGGTCGCCCAACTTAGTCAAACCGAGACTGGCGTCGCCGAATACGCCGAGCTGGAATCGCGCCGGCTCGGCATTCAGGTGAATTTCGCCCTGATGTTCGCGGTGATCGCATTGACCATCCTGACGGCCTCCGTTCTCATCGGGCTGAATTTTGCCAACTGGCTGGTCGTCCCGATCCGGCGGCTGATGAGCGCCGCCAATGTGGTTTCGACCGGCGACCTGCATGTACAGGTGCCGGTCTACAAGTCCGAGGGCGATCTCGCGCAGCTCGGCGAGACCTTCAACAAGATGACGCACGAGCTGCGCACCCAGCGCGACGAGCTGGTCAGCGCAAGCGACCTGATCGACAGCCGCCGCCGGTTCATCGAGGCGGTGCTGTCGTCGGCCAGCGCCGGCATTATCGGCGTCGATGCGTCCGGCAGCGTCGGCATTCTCAATCGCTCCGCCGAAAAGCTGATCGGGCATGCGGAATCGGAGACGCTGGATCATCCGTTGTCGGATGTGTTGCCTGAACTCGACGACATGATGAAAACCGCGCGGGAGGGCACGCAGCGGCTGGTGCAGGGCCAGATCACCATCACCCGCGACGGCCATGAGCGCAATCTTTCGGTTCGCGTCAGCGCCGAGCAGACCAGCCAGTCGCAAGACAGCTACATCATCACGCTTGACGACATTACCGAACTCGTTTCCGCGCAGCGGACCTCGGCATGGGGTGACGTGGCTCGCCGCATCGCGCACGAAATCAAGAATCCGCTGACGCCGATCCAGCTTTCGGCCGAGCGCATTCGCCGCAAATTCGGCCGGGTTATCACCGAGGACAAGGCCATCTTCGAACAATGCACCGACACCATCGTGCGGCAGGTCGATGATATCAGGCGGATGGTCGATGAATTCTCGCGCTTTGCGCGAATGCCGAAGCCCGTCATGGAAGGCGAGGATGTTGCCGATACCGTGCGGCAGGCGGTATTCCTGATGCGGGTCGGACATCCCGACCTCGATATCGAAGCCGATATCAAGGAAGAGCCGATGCGGGCGCAGTTCGACCGGCGGCTGATTTCGCAGGCGCTGACCAACATCATCAAGAACGCGACGGAAGCCATCGAGGTCGTCCCGGCGGAGGAACTTGGGAAGGGTCGTATCGATGTCATCGCCGCGCGCGAAAACGACGACATTGTGATCGACGTCATTGACAACGGTGTCGGCCTGCCGAAGGTGAGCCGGGCGCGCCTGCTCGAACCCTACGTGACGACGCGAGAGAAGGGCACCGGCCTTGGGCTCGCGATCGTCGGCCGCGTTCTGGAAGACCATGGCGGCCGGATCGAACTCCACGATGCAGCGGACATCCGGCCGGGCCAGCGGGGAGCCTGGATGCGTTTGCGCTTCGCGATATCGGGCCATGCGCCGAAAGCCGAAGTGAAGGAGCCCGCTCCAGAAACAAAACAACCGGCATCCGAAACCACGGAGCCGGCAGACGCGACTAACAATGAAACAAAAATCGAAGCCGCAACAGGCAGCTGACAGGGCGTGACCCATGGCAAGTGACATTCTGATTGTCGATGACGAAGCAGATATTCGGGATCTGGTTGCGGGCATTCTTGACGACGAGGGCTTCACCACCCGGACCGCGCGCGATAGCGACTCGGCGCTGGCGGAAATCGCCAATCGCCGGCCGCATCTGGTGTTTCTCGATATCTGGCTGCAGGGCAGCAAGCTCGACGGGCTGCAGCTGCTGGAGCAAATAAAACGCGACCATGCCGATCTTCCGGTCGTGATGATCTCCGGGCACGGCAATATCGAAACCGCGGTCGCCGCCATCAAGCGCGGCGCCTACGACTTCATCGAAAAACCCTTCAAGTCCGACCGGCTGATTCTGGTGGCGACGCGGGCGCTGGAGACCTCGCGCCTAAAACGCGAAGTTAAGGAACTCAAGCAGCTTGCGCCCGCGGCGAGCATCCTGACGGGGCGTTCGGCTTGCATGAATCAACTGCGCCAAACCATCGAGCGGGCCGCCAAGGCCAACAGCCGCATCCTGATCGTCGGCCCCTCCGGCTCGGGCAAGGAACTTGCGGCACGCACGCTGCATAACGCGTCAAGCCGCGCCGAAGGGCCGTTCGTCGTCATCAATGCGGCGGCGATCACGCCGGAGCGTATGGAAGTCGAGCTGTTCGGCATCGAGCAGTCCAATGGCGAACATCAACGCAAGGCCGGCGCGCTGGAAGAAGCCCATGGCGGCACGCTGTTCATCGATGAAATCGGCGACATGCCGCGCGAGACCCAGAACAAGATTCTGCGGGTGCTGGTCGATCAGACGTTCCTGCGTTCGGGCGGCACCACCAAGGTCCACGTCGACGTTCGCATCATTTCCTCGACCGCGCGCAACCTGGAAGAGGAGATCGCGGAAGGGCGGTTCCGCGAGGATCTCTATCACCGGCTGTCGGTGGTGCCGATTCGCGTGCCGCCGCTGTCGGAGCGCCGCGAGGATATCCCTGAACTGATCGACTATTTCATGGACCAGATCTCGGTTGCGACCGGCTTGCCGAAACGCCAGATCGGCCAGGATGCGATGGCGGTATTGCAGTCGCATGTCTGGCCCGGCAATGTCCGGCAGCTTCGCAACAATGTCGAGCGCGTCATGATTCTCGCGGGCGGCGGTCCGGAGGTCATCATAACAGCCGATATGCTGCCGCAGGATGTGGGCTCGATGGTGCCGGCGATGCCGACCAGCAACAATGGCGAGCATATTATGGGCTTGCCGCTTCGCGAGGCGCGGGAAGTGTTCGAGCGCGACTACCTGATCGCCCAGATCAGCCGCTTCTCGGGCAATATCTCTCGCACAGCGGAATTTGTCGGCATGGAGCGTTCGGCGCTACACCGCAAGTTGAAGGCGTTGGGTGTCGGCTGAGCGGCATTTCATGCATTTGCTTGGGAAATTTCATCCCTTTCCGGGCTTTTCCGGAGAACCGCAGCCGCGTCCGGCGCGGCTGACGCGCGAACTGGCTTGCCTAAAAACCGCGCCTGCCTTCTAATCGTACAGCCGAACGCCCGGAGGGGGATCTCAGGGGATGCCGGCAACCGGAGACGCTCCGAAAGAGAGCAGCTATCGGTTCAATAAAAAGAAGCAAACACTGCGGGATAAAAACAATGGCGGCAGACCGCGCACAAAATCTACAGGACACCTTCCTTAATCACGTTCGCAAAACCAAAACGCCACTGACGATCTTTCTGGTCAATGGAGTGAAGCTGCAGGGGATTGTCACCTGGTTCGACAATTTCTGCCTGCTGCTCCGGCGCGACGGTCATTCGCAGCTTGTCTACAAGCACGCGATTTCGACCATCATGCCCGGCGCTCCGATCCAGTTGTTCGAAGGCGGCGAGGATGCTCCGGCTTGAGAGTGATCTGATTGGAACCCCGAAATCTGGAAGGGGGTGCCGACCGTCCGCGGTCGGCAGGGGGTAAAGCAACCGGGCGGGTGATCGTCATCGGCCCTTATTTACGTATGCGCCGCGGCGATCCCGAGGTGCAAACGGATCGGCATGCCATACGAAATTCCGAGGCGCGGCTTGAGGAAGCCGTCGGTCTGGCGCGCGCCATCGACTTGACGATCGCGGATGCGCTGATCGCGCCGGTCAGTCAGATCAGGCCCGCGACCTTTCTCGGCAAGGGCAAGGTCGAGGAGATCGTCGGGCTCATCACCGGGCACGAGATCGAACTTGTCGTGATGGATTGTGCGCTGTCGCCGATCCAGCAGCGCAATCTCGAGAAAGCCTGGAACGCCAAGGTCCTCGATCGCACCGGGCTGATCCTCGAAATCTTCGGCCGCCGCGCCAAGACCAAGGAAGGCGCGCTGCAGGTCGAACTGGCGCATCTGAATTATCAGCGAAGCCGCCTCGTGCGATCATGGACCCACCTCGAGCGCCAGCGCGGTGGCTTCGGATTCATGGGCGGCCCCGGCGAAACGCAAATCGAGGCGGACCGCCGCCTGATCGGCGAGCGCATTATCCGCCTTGAGAACGAGATCAAGAAGGTTCAGGCGACGCGGCGGCTGCATCGCGCCGGCCGGCAGCGGGTGCCGTATCGCGTGGTGGCGCTGGTCGGCTACACCAATGCCGGAAAGTCGACACTGTTCAACCGCTTGACCCGCGCCGAGGTGCAGGCCGCCGACATGCTGTTCGCAACGCTGGACCCGACCTTGCGGGCGCTGAGCCTGCCGCATGGCGGCAAGGCGATGCTGTCGGACACCGTCGGATTCATTTCCAACCTGCCGACGCAACTGGTTGCGG
>JBGQCE010000289.1:0-5248 GCA_041495185.1 Bradyrhizobium sp. | reverse complement strand
GCAACGTCCGAGGTCAGCACCGCGAACCGCGACAAGGTGCCGTAGGACAGGATAGCTGCGACCTGCAGCGCAATGACAAAACCGGCGCCGATGATCGCGGCAAGAATCTGCGCCACCAACCGGGTCCGGCTCGGACCGATCAACCTGAACAGCACGATCGTGACCGCGATCGCGACAGCGGCAGCCGACAGTCCAATCGCGACCACGACGCCGAAGGCTGCAAACCATCTGATGCCGCCGCCGATCACGAGAACGTCGACGAAAGGCGTCGACAACAACAGCGCCATCGCAGTCACCGACAGCGCGATCGCCGCGATGCGGACCGAGAACACGTTCGCCAGCCGGACCGGCGACGACATGATCAGATCGAGGTCGGCGCGCGCATAAAACACCCGCGTCACGGATTCGATCGCCTGCGACAGCATCAGGGCCCATGCCAGGAAGATGGTCGCCGTGATGACGATGAGGGATGATTTATCGAGCGGCGCCTGCAGGTCCGCAAATTTCCCGATCAAGGCATTGGCCGGCAGGTGCATGATCGCGGCAAACACAATCAGGCCTGCCACCAGGGCGCGTTTGCGCCCGCGCCGTCCGCCCGTCATCATCGCGAGCCACTCGCGCCATGCCAGCCGGAGTTCGTGCCGGGCAAACCAGGAGAGCGCCGCGGCTGAGCTCATGCGGCGGTGGCCTCGACATTGACCAGTGCGATGAACAGGTCTTCGAGGCTGGTATCGTTGTGCCCGTTCTGCTGGCGCAGTTCGGACAGCGTGCCCTCGGCGACCAGCCGTCCCGACGCGATGACGCCGATCCGGTCGGCCATCCGTTCGGCGACTTCGAGAATATGCGTGGTCATGATCACAGTGCAGCCGGCGCGGACGCGATCGCCGAGCAAGCCCTTGACGTGGCGCGCGGACACCGCGTCGAGGCCGGTTAGCGGTTCGTCCAGGATGATAAGCCGAGGGTCGTGCACCAACGCTCCCGCCAGCGCGACCTTCTGGCGCATGCCTTTGGAAAATCCCTCGCAGCGCTCGTGCAGATGCGGTTCCAACCCAAGCGAGACCAGCAGATTATGCGCGGATAGTTCCGAGACCGCGGGATCGATGCCCCAGAGGCCGGCGACGAATTCGAGATATTCCAGCGGCGTCAGCTTGTCGTAGATCATCGGTTCATCCGAGACCCACGCCATCATTTGCTTGGCTGCGACGGGATCGCCGAGCGCGTCGATGCCGAACACAGTGACCGAGCCGGCATCGGGCCGCGAGAGGCCGGCCACCATGCGCAATGTCGTCGTCTTGCCGGCGCCGTTGGGGCCGACCAGCGCATAGAATTCGCCTGTGCGGATGGTGAGATCGAGCGCGTCGACCGCCGGGCGATCAAAACGCTTTGTTAACCCTCGCACTTGCAGCGCGGACTCATCGGGTTTCATGATGTCGGGACGATCCAGGTTTACATTCGATGCGGACCATGAACCCAAGATATTTCGGCGCGGTGAATCGAGCGCCGCAAATTCCGCCAATAAGCGCGGCCAGCCCGAGGATCTTGCCCAGGGATGTGGCATTTGTCCGCAACCCGAGCGTGGGGAGGCGACTATCGCTTTGTTGACAGGGATCGGCGCTTTGGGCTGTATAAGCGCTAGTGCGGTGAATTTGAAGTTCCTATCGGTTTCGCGGCGAGTTCGTCATAGGAACTTCAAATTCAAAGCCGCACTAGGTTATAAAGTTGCTAGTGCTCCTTTTGATTCCGAAGTTCGCATTGAAGGCGCCGCGAGCGCTTGCGAACTTCGGAATGGGAGCACTAGTCAATGTGAAGCTTTTCAGCACAGGCGACGCTGGGTAGCGAGTGGACACAAGATGCGGCCAAGGCGATCGATAGAATCGCCCACGTATCGGGGGAGGGATGTCGGCAATGCTGGACTTCGTTCAGCAGTTGGTGAGTGGTATTGCGCTCGGCTGCGTCTACGGCCTGATCGCGCTTGGCTTCGTCCTGGTATACAAGGCCACCGAAGTCGTGAATTTCGCGCAAGGCGACCTGATGATGCTGGGCGGGTTTTTCGCCTTCACCTTCATCGGCATTCTCGGGCTTAATTACTGGATCGGCTTTGCTGCCGCGGTCGCGGCGATGGCGCTGTTCGGCATGCTGGCCGAGCGCCTGGTGGTGCGCCCGATCCTCGGCTATCCGCAGTTCTCCATCATCATGGCGACGATCGGGCTTGGATATTTCCTGCGTTCCGTCGTCGGCATGATCTGGGGCACCGACGACTTCAAGATCGAGACCCCGTTCAGCCAGGGCGTGTTGCGGATCGGCAGCCTGGTGCTGGCCTATGACAAACTCTCGGTGATCGCGGCAACCATCATCCTTTGCGCGCTGCTTTATCTGTTCTTCAACCGGACGACGCTCGGCACCGCGATGCGCGCCAGTTCGGAGAACATGCTGGCGGCTTATTATATGGGCATTCCGGTCAAGCGCGTGGTGTCGATCGTGTGGGCGATCAGCGCGGCGGTCGCGACCTGCGCCGGCGTGCTGCTGGCGCCGATCACCTTTATTCATTCCAATGTCGGCCTGGTGCTGGGGCTGAAGGCGTTTCCGGCGGCCGTGCTCGGCGGTTTCGGCTCGATACCCGGCGCGGTCGTCGGCGGCGTGCTGATCGGCGTGATCGAGAGCATGGCCGGCTTCTACCTGCCGCAGGGGTGGAAGGACGTCGCGCCCTACATCGTGCTTCTGGTGGTGTTGCTGCTCAAGCCTGAAGGCCTGTTCGGCCTTCACATGCGCAAGAAGGTTTAAAGCATGATCCGGAAAAGTGGGAACCGGTTTTCCGAAAAGATCATGCTCAAACAAAGAGACAGGATCATGATCCGATTTAATCGGATCATGATCTAGGGGTTCAGCCATGCGCTTCATGTTCAAGACCGATTATGAAGACGACATCAGGCTGTTTCCGCACAGCGGCTACCTGGTTTCCTACGGCGTTCTGCTTGCGCTGCTGGCGATCGCGCCATTCGTTCTGAGTAGCTACCTCGTCAGCCAACTGGTGTTCGTCTGCATCTACGCCACCGTCGGCGTCGGGCTGATGATCCTGACCGGCTTCACCGGGCAGGCATCGTTGGGCCACGCCGCCTTCCTCGCCATCGGCGCCTATACGGCTGCCTATTTGCAGCAATTCAACGTCCCGTTTCCGGTCTATTTTCTTGCCGCCGGATTGTTGACCGGCGTGATCGGCGCGATTGTCGGATTCCCGGCGCTGCGGCTGCAGGGCATCTATCTCGTCATCGCGACGATTTCCTTCGCCCTCATTGTCGAGGAAATCATGGCGCGCTGGGAAAGCGTGACGAATGGCAACGAGGGCATGCGCGTCAAAGCCATTCAGTTGCTCGGCACGTCGGTGTCGCGCGATAGCCCGGCTTTCTATTTCCTCTGTCTTGGCGTGCTGATCCTGACGATCGTGGGCACACTCAACCTGCTGCGCTCGCCGACCGGCCGGGCATTCGTCGCGATCCGCGACAGCGAGACCGCCGCGCGAAGCATGGGCGTCAACGTATCGCTCTACAAGGTCAAGTCGTTTGCGATCAGCGCTGCCATCACCGGCTTCGCCGGCTGTCTGTTCGCTCACAAGCTGTCCTTCATCAGTCCGGAAATGTTCACCCTGCAGCTCTCGATCGAATTCATCATCGTGATCCTGATCGGCGGCGCGTTCAGCCTTCACGGCGCCGTGCTGGGGGCGATCTTCATCGTGATGATCGATCCGTTCCTGACTTATCTCAAGGACGACGTCCCCGGTATCGTGGCCGGCGTTGCCGCAGCGCTTGGCGCAGGCGCCGAGCGCGCGGCGCATATTCAGAGCAACGTCGCGGCTTTTGCTTCGGCGAACGGCCTGAAAGGTGCGATCTACGGGGTGATCATCGTGCTGTTCGTGCTGTTCGAGCCGCTCGGGCTTTACGGACGCTGGCTGAAGATAAAACTCTTCTTCCAGCTATTCCCGCTCTACAAGCGCGCCACTTTCAAGCGGCAGAAGATCTACGTGAAGTCGGAGCGGAACCGATGAGCTATTTCCGGGCCGAAAATCTCTCCTTGCATTTCGGAGGCCTGAAGGCGGTCGATTCCGTCAGCTTCGCGGTGGAGAAGGGCGAGATCCTCTCGATCATCGGTCCCAACGGGGCGGGAAAAAGCTCGATCTTCAACCTGATCTCGCGGATCTACAGCCCGACCTCGGGCCGGATTTATTTCGAGGATCAGGACATCACGCAAGAGCCCGCGTTCGGCATCGCCAAACTCGGCATCGCCCGCACCTTCCAGAATATCGAATTGTTCGAGAATGCGACCGTGCTCTCTAACCTCCTGGTCGGGCGGCACCGGCATTCCACCACGCAGCTTTGGCAGGAATTGCTGTTCCTGCCGAGCGTGCGCTCTACCGAAAAAGTCCATCGCCGCCGCGTCGAGCAGGTCATCGAATTTCTCGATCTCGCCGCCTACCGCGACAAGCTGATCTCGGGGCTGCCCTATGGCGTTCGAAAGGTGATCGAGCTTGCGCGTGCGCTGTGCTCGGAGCCGAAGCTGATCCTGCTCGACGAGCCGTCGTCCGGACTGAATGTCGAGGAGACCGACGACATGTCGTTCTGGATCAAGGACATGAAGTCCGAACTCGGCGTCACCGTGCTGATGGTCGAGCACGACATGACGCTGGTGAACCGCGTGTCCGACCGCGTGATCGCGCTGAACTACGGCAGGGTGCTGGCGATGGGTACGCCTGCCGAGGTGCAAGTGCATCCCGACGTCGTCGCCGCCTATCTCGGCTCTTGATGGATGATGGCATGAGCAATCCCGACATCATCCTCAAGCTCAGCAACATCGAGAGCTATTACGGGCCGATCATGGCTATCAGAGGCATCAGCCTCGAAGTTCCGCGCGGCCAGATCGTGACCCTGCTTGGCGCCAACGGCGCCGGCAAAACCACCGTGCTCAAGACCATTTCCGGCATTCTCGATCCGCAGAAGGGTACAATCGAATTTCTGGGCAAGCCGATCCAGCGCATGGAGGCCGACAAGATCGTGCGGCTGGGCTTGAGCCACGTGCCCGAGGGGCGCGAGGTATTTCCGTTCCTGACCGTGCGCGAGAATCTGATGATGGGCGCCTATCCGCGCCGGGATCGCGAGGCAGTCGCCGAGGATCTGGAGCGGGTTTACGGATATTTTCCGAGGCTTCGGGAACGGCTCAACCAGCCGGCCGGACAACTCTCGGGCGGCGAGCAGCAGAT
>JBGQCE010000288.1:0-5265 GCA_041495185.1 Bradyrhizobium sp. | reverse complement strand
CGTGAGCCGCACCGGGCGGTTAAGGGCTGCGGCCACGATACGGCCACACTGAAAGCGTTTTCAGGCGATCGGCGGCTACCCGGGCGTTCCTGCCAATCGATTCGCCATCCCGTATCCTTGCGGTTGAACGCCAAACGCGGCATTGTCTCAAGGCTTGATGCCGCCGGTTGGGTTCGCATTCGAGATTGATCCGTAAAATCCTGGAGCTAAGGCGAACCGTGATGTTTTCCACTCGTTTCAATCGCTGGACGATTGCCGCATTCGCCGCCGCCGCGCTGGCCGTGCCTGGCTCGCTCTCGGCACAGACGCCCGATCACCCGGCCGACAACGCGGCGCAGTTTCCGACGAGGGGCGATCTGAAATCGCTGACGATGTCGGGCAGCTATCTGGCCGCCCGCCATGCCAGCGTGGAGCGGGACGCGGCTTCGGCGGCGACCTTCTATCGCTCGGCGCTTCGCAGCGATCCGAAGAACAATGAACTGCTCGATCGCGCGTTCATCTCGTCGCTGGCGGAAGGCGATATCGACGAGGCCGTGAAGCTTGCCGACCGCATCTTGACGATCGACAAATCCAATCGCGTCGCCCGGCTGGTCGTCGGCGTGCGCGATCTCAAAATGAAGAAATATGCGGCCGCGCAGTTGAACATCAATCAGTCGATTCGCGGGCCGATCACGGATCTGGTGGCGACGCTTCTGTCGGGCTGGGCCAGTTACGGCGCCGGCGACACCAAAACGGCGGTCGCCAACATCGACAAGCTGACGGGCCCGGAATGGTATCCGATCTTCAAGGATCTGCACTCCGGCATGATCCTCGAACTCGCGGGCAAGGAAAAGGACGCCGGAACGCGTTTCGAGCGGGCCTACAAGCTCGACGATTCCATGCTGCGGATAGCCGACGCCTATGCGCGCTGGCTGTCGCGCAACAAGGATCAGCCGGCGGCGACGGCGGTTTACGAGGCATACGACAAGAAGCTGGCGCGACATCCCCTGGTATTGGAAGGCTTGCGCGAGATCAGGTCCGGCAAGAAGCTCTCGCCGCTGGTGGATTCGGCGCAGGCCGGCGCAGCTGAAGCGCTTTACGGCATCGGCGCAACGCTGACGCGCCGTGGCGGCGAGGATCTCGCGCTGGTCTATCTGCAGCTCTCGCTGTATCTCGCGCCCAATCACCCGCTCGCGCTGCTGTCGCTGGCCGATCTCTACGAGACGGTGAAGAAGCCGGCGATGGCGATCAAGATTTACGAGCGCATGCCGGCGAGTTCGCCGCTGAAGCGCAATGCGCAGATTCAGCTCGCGACCAATCTCGATGCCGCCGACCGCAGCGACGAGGCGATCAAGATTTTGAAAACCGTCACGACGGAAGATACCAAGGATCTCGAAGCCATCATGGCGCTCGGCAATATCGAGCGCGGCCGCAAGAAGTTCGCCGACTGCGCCCAGACCTATTCGCTGGGCATCGATGTATTGCCGCCGAACAACGACAAGGCCAACAGCGTCTATTACTATTACCGCGGCATCTGCGAGGAGCGCTCCAAGCAGTGGAGCAAGGCGGAAGCCGATATGCGCAAGGCGCTCGAGCTGCAGCCCGAACAGCCCCATGTACTGAACTATCTCGGCTATTCGTGGATCGATCAGGGCATCAATCTCGACGAAGGCATGAAGATGATCAAGCGCGCCGTCGATCAGCGCCCGGACGACGGCTACATCGTGGACTCGCTCGGCTGGGCCTTTTACCGCATCGGCAACTACGAGGACGCGGTGAAGAATCTCGAGCGCGCGATCGATCTCAAGCCTGAAGACCCGACCATCAACGACCATCTCGGCGACGCCTATTGGCGCATCGGCCGCACGCTGGAAGCTAAATTCCAGTGGGCCCATGCCCGCGACCTGAAACCGGAGCCGGAAGAGTTGCCGAAGATCGAAGCCAAGATCGAAAAAGGGCTGCCCGAGGACACCTCCTCGGCGGCTTCCGCGGACAAGAAAAAAGAAGACGGCAGGGGCGGCTGATCGAAGGGCTGGGTCGCCAATGCCGGCGTTGGTTGAGAACGGGCGTGCCAAGGTCAACCTGACGCTTCGGGTGGTTGGCCGCCGGGTCGATGGTTATCACGACCTCGAAAGCCTGGTGGCGTTCGCCGATTGCGCCGACCGGGTGAGCCTGACGCCCGGGTCGAAACTCAATCTCAAAACCACCGGACCGCTGGCGCGCGACTGCGGCGAGACGTCAGACAATCTGGTGTTCAAGGCGGCGCAATTGCTCGGCGAGCGCGTGCCGGATCTCAAGCTCGGCGATTTTACCCTCGACAAGGTGCTGCCGGTTGCCGCCGGAATCGGCGGCGGTTCGGCGGATGCCGCCGCGGCGCTGCGATTGCTGGCGCAGGTCAACGGCCTTGCCCTCGACGACCCGCGCCTGATCGAGGTCGCGCGACTGACGGGCGCCGACGTGCCGGTTTGCCTCGCCTCGCACGCCTGCGTCATGACCGGCGTCGGCGAAACCTTGCTGCCGCTGAGCCTGCCGACGATGCCGTGCGTGATGGTCAACCCGCGCATTCCTGTCGCGACCAGGGACGTGTTTGCAGCGCTCGGTTTGCGCAATGGCGAGCTGCTGGTCGGCGCCACCGACGTGATCCAGGCAACCGCCTGGCCGGAAAAAGGTGCATCGCTCGAGGACTGGGTTGAAGTTCTCGCTGAGGGTTCCAACGACCTGGAAGACCCGGCAACGCGCATTCAGCCTGTGATCGGTGAAGTGATCTCGGCGCTCAGCGCCACCAACGGGGCCTGGCTGGCGCGGATGTCGGGGTCGGGCGCGACCTGTTTTGCGATCTTCGAGAACACCGCCGAGGCGCGGCGCGCGGCGCAGAAGATACAGCTCGATCACCCGCAGTGGTGGGTGCATGCGGGGACGTTGAGCTAGCGCATCAGTGCGACCTTGCCAGGCAGAACGCCACCACCTGCTCGAGCGCGGTCTTCATTGGCGAGCCCGGAAACAGCGCCAGCGCGTCGACGGCCATCGCCCCGTAATGCTGGGCGCGGTTGATGGTGTCCTCGAGCGCGCGGTGCTTGGTCATCAGGCCGATAGCATGGTCGAGATCGCCGTCGGCGATCTCGCCGCGCTCCAGCGCGTTGACCCAGAAGGCGCGCTCGCCGTCGTTGCCGCGCCGGAACGCCAGCACCACCGGCAGCGTGATCTTGCCCTCGCGGAAATCGTCGCCGATGTTCTTGCCGAGCTTGGCGGCCTTGCCGCCATAGTCCAGCACATCGTCCACCAGCTGGAACGCGATGCCCAGATTCATGCCGACCGAGCGGCACGCGGTCTGTTCGGCCTTCGGACGATTGGCGATGACGGGGCCGACCTCGCAGGCCGCCGCGAACAGCTCCGCCGTCTTGCCGCGGATCACGGCGAGATATTCGTCTTCGGTGGTGGCGGTGTTTTTCGCCGCCGCAAGTTGCATCACTTCGCCTTCGGCGATCGTTGCCGCGGCGGAGGAGAGAATGTCGAGCGCGCGCAGCGAGCCGACCTCGACCATCATGCGAAACGCCTGGCCGAGCAGGAAGTCGCCGACCAGAACGCTCGCCTCGTTACCCCACAGCATGCGCGCCGACAGCTTGCCGCGCCGCAATTCGCTTTCGTCGACCACGTCGTCGTGCAGCAATGTGGCGGTATGCATGAACTCGACGGAGGCGGCGAGCTTGATATGGCCGTCACCGGAATAACCGGCGAGGCCGGCCATCGCCAGCGTCAGCATCGGGCGCAGCCGCTTTCCCCCTGAGGAAATCAGGTGGTTGGCGACTTCGGGGATCATGGTCACTTCCGAGCCGGTCCGCGACAGGATTGTGGCGTTGACGCGCTCCATGTCGGCGGCGACAAGCGCGACCAGCTCATCTATCGAAGCGCCCGAGGGGCTCTCGAAGGGTACAATAACCGCCACGCTGGTCTCCACATTTGCCCAATTCGCACTATCCTTGAGTATAACAATAGAAAGTGCCGGCGAACGCGGCAAGGGCACGATGCGGTTGGCACGCCTCGCGCAGCCGTCGCGCCGGGTCGACAAAGGAGAGCCGAAAGGTGCGGGAATTGGTTCGGACTAACGATATGGTGCTGGTTTCGGCGGTCGGCGCGCTGCTTGACGGCGCCAATATCCATCATCTGGTGCTCGACCAGAACATGAGCATAATCGAAGGCTCGCTCGGCGTCTTGCCGCGCCGCATCCTGGTCCATGAAGACGACAACCGCGAAGCGCGCCAGCTTCTTGCCGATGCAGGCCTCGCCCACGAATTGCGGGCCGATGACTGATCCCGGTGAATTTACCGAGGATGCGTTTCTCGGCGGGCAATTGCGTCTGCGCCAACCGAAGTCGGGTCATCGCGCCGGCCACGACGCCATGCTGCTGGCCGCGGCGACGCCGGCGCGATCAGGCGATCGCGTCGTCGATCTGGGCGCGGGCGTCGGCGCTGCCGGGCTTGCGGTCGCCAGACGCGTGGCGGGAATCGAGCTCGTGCTGGTCGAGATCGACGCTGATCTCGCGGGTCTCGCGCGCGGCAACGCCGCCTCGAATGCGATTGCCGCCGATGTCATCGTGCTCGACGTTACATCCGAAGCCGGCGCCTTTGCGGCAGCCGGTCTGCCCCCCGACAGCGCCGATGTCGTGCTGATGAACCCGCCATTCAATGATCCGGCGCGCCACCGCGCCTCGCCGGACAAGGCACGCGAGATCGCTCATGTCGCCACAGTTGCGACGCTTGAGAGCTGGATTCACGCGAGCAGGCGAATTCTGAAATCCGGCGGCGTCCTCACTCTGATCTGGCGCGCTGACGGCCTTGCCGAGGTGCTGGCGGCGCTCGGACACGGCTTCGGAAGCCTCGCCATCCTGCCGGTTCATGCGGACGTGGCGACGCCGGCTATTCGCGTGTTGATCCGCGCCATCAAGGGTGGCAAGGCGCCAACCCGAATGCTTGCCGCGCTGATGCTCAACAATGAGTCAGCCGTGCCCAATAAACAGGTGCAGGACATTCTGGCCGGGAAAGGGGTATTGCCGTTGGCAGTACCGTGAGGCCGGCGCGATCGCTCAAGCTTTGAGCAGGCCGGCTATTGCGGAAGCGTTTTCGAACGCTGCTCCGGCACCGAAGTGAAGTGAATCGCGGTCAAAAGTGCGCCGATCAGCACCATTAGCAGATAGATTTTCATGTCTTTCCCCGCTGCACCGTTGCAGCCTCAGACCGCAATGCAAAAGACGTTCCATCGGCTAGATGACAGCAGCGTGATAACAATTGG